>NZ_JBEYJU010000007.1:41698-187028 GCF_040703965.1 Streptomyces sp. NPDC006655
GGCCGGTCGGGCGCGTCGGGAGCCGGTGGACGTCGCGAGGGCGTCTCGGGCGCGGCCCCGCGCTGGGGCGGCACGGTCGGCGGAGGCGGGCCCGGCAGGTCCGGAGCCGTGCCGCCGCCCCTTCGTCCCCCCACCGTCTTCTTCGCCGAGTCGAAGCGGTCGTCCAGGGAATCGGGTGCGGCCGTGGGCCCGGTGTCCTCCGTGGAGTCGTCGTACAACTGCCCCCACCAGTCGTCCTCGTGACGGGTGGGCCTACCCCCTGGCTGGCTCATGCCCCCAATTGTCCACCGCACGGGCCCGATGAAAACGGGGCATCCGGAAAAATCCCGCACCCGGTCCGATCTCGAACGGCGTGTCGAGGGACATCCTGAACACACGTGCGAGAAAAGGGAGTCACGGACACGCGGGAGACTCAGAGCAGGTCGACGAGCGGTACGGCGGCCGCCAGGGCGCGCATTCCGGCGTCGTTGAAGTGCAGGTGGTCACCGGGGTCGTAGGCGGGCCGGATGCGTGCGGGCCGCAGCGGATCACGTACGACGGCGTCGAAGTCGACGTAGGCGTCGAAGACCTGCCCGGTGCGGATCAGCGAGTTGACCCGCTGCCGTACCGCCTCGCCCGCCCCGGTGTACTCGCCGTACCCGGCGTACGGCGTGAGGGTCGCGCCCACCACCCGGATCCCCCGCGCGTGGGCGCGGGCGACGACGGTCCGGTAGGCCCGCACGAAGTCGGCCGGGTCGGTGGCCGCCGGGGTGCCCTTGATGTCGTTGATGCCTTCGAGGACGACCAGGGTCCTGACCCCGGCGCGGGCCAGCGCGTCGGCGTCCAGGCGGCGCAGGGCCGCGGGACCGCCGGTGCTGTCGGTGAGCAGGCGGTTCCCGGAGATCCCGGCGTTGAGGACGCCGATCCGGTAGGGCCGCAGCCGCTCGGCGAGCCGGTCGGGCCAGCGGTGGTTGGCGCCGAAACTGGACCCGTTGCCGTCGGTGAGGGAGTCACCGAGGGCGACCACGCTGCCGAGGGTCACGGCGCGGACGTCGACCCCGGTGACGTAGTACCAGTTCCCGGTGGTCCGGGTGTACCCGTCGCCGTCCTCGTCGGCGGCCCGCCCGGCCCCCCGCCCGGCGATGTAGCCGGTCTGGAGGGCGACCCGGTGGTACGTGGCGGGCCCGGAGTTCCCCGGCGTCTCGACGCTGACCAGCAGATCCGCGCCGGCCCGCACCGCGAGGGGCACCGGATCGCTGACCAGGTCGTGCCCGGCGGGTACGACCGCGGTCCCGACGCCGTCGAAGGTGGCGACGCGCATCGACCCGGGTACGGCGTCCGGCCCCGTGCCCTGCCGCCGGGCGACGGTGACCGCGCCGAGCCGCAGGGGCGAGCTGCCGAACCGGTTGCTGATCCGGACGCGTACGGCCGCGCCTCCGACGCTCAGGTGCACGACGTTGCGGAACGCGGCGCCGGGCACGGCCGGGACGGTGCCGGAGGGCGCCGCCTCCCAGCTCCCGGTCCAGAGCGAGGGTGCGGGGTCGGCGCCGGCCCGCGCCGCCGTGCCCAGGACCGCCAGCAGCGCCGCCGCGAGGACATGACCGACCTTGCCCATCCGCACGTCCGCCCTTCCGAAGGTCCACTGGAGGGGAAGGTGGCACACGGAGCGTGCCCGGAGCGGCAACTCGCGCGGAGGTGCACCCAGTTGGCGGAGCGTCGGCGGTGCCGGCCGTCGGCGGTCGTACCGTCCGCGGAGCCGCCGACCGGTACCGCCCCGCGCCTCCTGACGGCGGGGGCGCCCTGCGAAGCGGCCCTCCCTCCGGCCGCGAGCAGTCGTGCCGCCGGGACGGCACCGCCGGGCGCGGGCGGGCACCCGCCGCAGCGGGCGAGTGCCCCCGGCCCTGCCCCGGCCCTACCCGGCCGCCACCGCCCCCTCCAGCGTCAGCAGTCGTACCTTGCGGTCAAGTCCCCCCGCGTACCCGGTCATCGAGCCGTTGGCCCCGATCACCCGGTGGCAGGGCCGCACGATCAGCAGCGGGTTGGCCCCGATCGCGCCGCCGACCGCCCGGACCGCCATCCTGGCCGCGCCGAGCCGCGCCGCGATCTCCCCGTACGTCGTCGTCGCCCCGTACGGGACGTCGTCGAGCGCCGCCCACACCCGTTCCCGGAACTCGGTGCCATGCGCCCGCAACTCCAACCGGAATTCCTTGAGTTCACCGGCGAAGTAGGCAGCGAGCTGTTCCCTGGCCGCCGTGAAGGGGCCGGGATCCGCCAGCCATCCCGTCTCGACGCTCCGGCCGCCCTTCTGTCCGGGCACGGACAGGGACGTGAGCGCCCCGTCCGCGTCGGCGGTCAGCAGCAGCTCGCCGACGGGCGAAGCGATCCGGGTCCAGTAGGTGGGCCCATCAGTTCCTCGACTGTCCTCGTCCATCACGTCTCCCAGTGTGAGGGACGCGGCCCCGCACGGCTGGCGGAAAACGGACACGGCCCTACTCCCACCGCCCCCGCTTCGCCTCCATCGCCGCCTTCCCTTGCGCCCCCTTCCGCTTCCAGTCCTTCCTCAGCTCGGACCGGAGCCGCGCGTCCGTCTTGGCGACGATCCACTGGTTCTCCCGCACGAGCTTGCGGTAGCTCTCCAGCCGGCGTACGGGCAGTTCCCCGGCCTTCAGCGCGGAGCGCACCGCGCAGCCCGGCTCGCTCTCGTGCGCGCAGTCGCCGAACCGGCACCGCCGGGCCAGCTCCTCGATCTCGGAGAACACCTGCCCGACCCCGGTCTCGGCGTCGAAGAGGCCGACGCCGCGCAGTCCCGGGGTGTCGATCAGCACTCCCCCGGCCGGGAGCGGCAGCAGGTTGCGGGTGGTCGTGGTGTGGCGGCCCTTCCCGTCCACGTCACGGGCCGCCTGCACCTCCATCACGTCCGCCCCGAGCAGCGCGTTGGCCAGGGTGGACTTGCCGGCGCCGGACTGGCCCAGCAGCACCGACGTACCGGAGCCGACCAGGGCGACGAGGACGTCGAGGCCGTCCCCGGCGAGTGCGCTGACCGTCAGGACGGGCACCCCGGGTGCCGTCGTCTCGACGTCCTGCACGAGGTGGCCGAGCGTCACCGGGTCCGGGACCAGGTCCGCCTTGGTGAGGACGACGACCGGCTGCGCCCCGGACTCCCAGGCCAGCGACAGGAACCGTTCGATGCGACCGAGGTCGAGTTCGACGGCGAGGGACACGGCGACGACGGCGTGGTCGACGTTGGCCGCGAGGATCTGCCCCTCGGACCGCTTGGAGGAGGTGGAGCGCACGAAGGCGGTACGGCGCGGCAGGTACGCCCGTACGTACCGCGGGTTGCCGCCGGGTTCTACGGCGACCCAGTCGCCGGTGCACACGATGCGCAGCGGGTCGTGCGGGGTGACGAACGCGGTGTCGGCACGCAGCGTCCCGCCGGCGGTGACGACGTCGCACTGGCCGCGGTCGACACGCACGACACGCCCGGCCAGCAGCCCTTCGGCGGCGTAGGGGGCGAACTCCGTCGCCCAGGTCTCGTCCCAGCCGTAGGGAGCGAGCGCGGAGAAAACAGCAGAGCTGGAAGTCAAGGGTGACCCTTCACAAGGGCGGCCCCGGGAAAGGAGGTCGGTCAGCCGGTGGCCGCTGAGGTGGAATGGATGAGCTTCTGGTTGCGGGCAGAACCCGTCACAAAGACAGCCATCGGTCACACCTCCCGTTCCTCACTCGGTCGACAGCAGCGGCCAACAGCCGCTGCCCGAACGGTTGCAACCCTAGATGCGCGCACACTCGGGCGCCACCGATTTTCTGGCAGGGTCACAGGCCGTGCTGGTTCATGAGCGGCTCTGCCAGTCGCAGGTAGACACCGGCTTGCCCCGCAACGTCGACGCCGCCGTCCTCTACGGTCACTCCACCGTGGACACACACCGCGGCCGGAGCCCCAAAAGGGGCCGGCCGCGGCGCGCTTCAGACGGAAACGCTCTCCGGGTGTTCACAGAGTCCCGGATCTCCTCAGTTCGCCCAGTCGGTGATCGACGGCCGCGACCTCTTCACGGGAAAGGACTGGCGGGACCCAATGCCGGGCGGCGCCGTGAGATAGGAACTCCGCCGGCAATTCGATCCCGTAGTGCTCGACATAATCAGCCGCATCCAGCCTCCAGAAGAACCTGCCGTCGCTCATGATGGCGGTACCGCCGGAGCGGGAGAAATTGCTATCCAAAATGTCCTCAGAGAATCCCATCAGGGCGATGACGGGCGTACCGGAGCGGAGGTATTCGGCAATCTTTGCCCGCTCTCCGACGGGAATCGCACCTGCCCTCTGCCGGAGCTCATCGGCGGTTCCCGAGAAGGCGGATTGACTCGCAATCCTGCCGAAAATACCCAGAGGCGTGATGTTCGTCATAGAAATTTTCCAGACCGCAGGTGCGTCCACCTTCGGCGGGGAGGACCGAGGTCGGCCTCCCCGCCGCATTCGAGGCTACATCACGTTGTTTCTGCCCTCATTTCTACGTGGGCATATCGGAACTTACGGAGCCTCGTCTGCACCTCACAAAGAACGCGACTCGAATTCTTTCACGAAATCCTTCATGAGGTGCAACATATCCTCCTCGGTCCAGTACGGCGGCCCAGCCCATGGGCGGTAGAGAGACATGCCTTCCGCTAGGAAATCAAATTCCTGAGTGTCCAGCAGGTGCTCCACCACGAAGCTTTCCATAGACGCAACGAAACCCATTGACCTATCCTCGCCGGAAATGAATTTCCGCGCCATTTTGAGGATCTCTTCTACAGGGTTCACGGAATGTCGAATTCCTTCGGTATCATGGCAGTGACTATGTGGTTGGGGTCACTTCCGGAGATGACCACGAAAGGCTTACCCGGAAGCTGGGTCGCTCTGACCTGGATGGTGTCACGGACCGCATCGTATTTCACCTTGTTGCCGTTCTCCAGAATATAGTCCAGAGCGTTCAGGGTTGTGGGCGGCCGTCCCGGGCCGCTCCCGGCCACCCGTTCAGCCGCGTGATTGCTCAGGGTCCGGCCGCGCGGCGTGGTCAGGCTGAATGCCGGTCAACCGTGTTCCACGTCACATTGCACTCGTTTCCGGCCCTACTTGTTGCTACCGCCGATTCAGCTGGTGACCGCTACCGAAGATTCCTCGGTAAGACCTTTGCGTGAGCTATTACCCGTCAGCGATCGAGCGTTCGCTGCACACCTGTGCCGACTTGCCACTCTCATCCGGTCACGCATCGGCATCCGACGGCCGTACCTCAGGCCCATGCAGCAGGATGCGCCGGTCACCGTGCACACGGTCGCCAGGTCCGGGGCCGGGTCGTGACCACCATTCGCTTGCATAAGGGAATTCACCGCTCCCTATGGCGGTGGCTGTAGCGAAGAGGACGGCGGCCCCGAGCCGTGCAGGGAAGATCGCATGCCACACAGCTCAGGCCGTGGATGTCAGCACACGGCGGGATGCCAGTCAGGGTTCCGGTGAACCCCTTCGTCGCGCACAGCCGTACACGCTCCGGCTGTGGAGGGCGCTCCCAACGGTCGGCTTGTGAAGCTGCGGCCCCAGCGGCAGTTGGGGGACGAGCAGATGCTCCGCCCCTCGCTGTGGTGCGCCAAGTCGAGCTCGATGTCTGCCCATCGCGCCTGAATCGCCGCAGTCAGCGCTTCAGCGTCGACCGGTCATCCGCCGCTGCGTAGTCCTGCTCTTCTCCCAGGCCAGCGCCAGGAACCGCTCGATGCGGCCGAGGTCGAGTTCGACGGCGAGGGACACGGCGACGACGGCGTGGCCGACGTTGGCCGCGACCCAGTCCCCCGTGCACACGACCTTCATCGGGTCACGGGGAACGACGAACTCGATGCCCGCGCGGACGGTGCCGGCCTGGGTGACGACATCGCACTGGCCGCGGTCGACCCGTACGACACGGCCGGGCAGCAGACCCTGCTCGGCATGAGGGGCGAACTCGGCTTCCCAGGCCGCGTCCCAGCCGTACGGGGCCGGGGAAGGCAACGAAGCCGAGGACGAACCCGGGAGAGAGGGTCATTCCATGCCGTAGGGCGCCTCCAAGCTGACCGGTTGGACGTCAGGGTCAGTCTGTGCGGCCGTGTACGCCTTGTCGTTGAACCCTCTACCGGCGCTCCTTCAGCTACAGGAGCAGATCGATCGGGCAAGGGGGGCTCTGCAAGTACCTGTATCACCCGGGTCTCCCAGACGCCCAGAACGCCTGTCAACCTGGTCGAGTCGAAAGTGTCGACACCATTCCTTGGACACCACTGCGGCTTTACCCAATGGGGAGATCAATGGCAGACGCCCAATTCACTACGCGCACAGGACTTTTCGATCTGAGTGGGAAGTATGCCCTTGTCACTGGCGGGACCAGAGGCATCGGGATGATGATGGCGCGCGGCCTGCTCCAGGCGGGCGCCCGCGTTGTCGTCAGCTCGCGCACAGCGGACGCGTGCGCGGGAGCACAGCGTCTACTGTCCGAATTCGGCGATGTTCAGGCAATCCCCGCCGACCTGTCCAGGCACGACGAGTGTCAGCGCCTCGCTGATCTCGTCACAGTCGACTCGGAACGCCTGGACATCCTTGTCAACAACGCGGGAGCGATGTGGCGCGAGCCGCTGGCGACATTCCCGGACGAGGCGTGGGACACAGTGATCGACCTGAACCTCAAGTCGCCGTTCTGGCTGGTGCAGGCGCTGCTTCCGGCCCTCCGCAGGGCGGGCACCGCCGATGATCCCGCACGGATCATCAACATCGGCAGCATCGCCGCCATCCACGTCGCCCAGTCGCCCAACTACTCGTACGCCAGCAGCAAAGCAGCACTCCACCAACTCACCCGAGTGCTTGCCAGAGAGCTGGGCCCGCAGCACGTCACGGTGAACGCGGTGGCACCGGGAGTGTTCCCGTCACGGATGACGGCGTCCACGCTCGATGCCATCGGCGACACGATCGCGGCGGCGGCCCCTCTGCGCCGGCTCGGCCGCGACGACGACATGGCGGGTGTCGCCGTGTTTCTCGCCGGCCGGGCCGGGTCCTACCTCACGGGCACCGTCATCCCGGTGGACGGCGGCATCGCGACAACCGCAACAGGCACCCCCTGAACTGCGAACGGGCATACGGTGAGGAGATGGCCACCATGGATCCACGCACCGAGATCCGGGAGTTTCTCAGCTCACGTCGCGCCCGCATCGCACCCGAACAGGCAGGACTGCCCGCTTACGGCGGCAACCGTCGGGTCAAGGGGCTGCGCCGCGAGGAGGTGGCGCTCCTGGCGGGGGTGTCGGTCGACTACTACGTGCGCATGGAGCGCGGCAGCCTCGCCGGCGCCTCCGACGGCGTGCTCGATGCGTTGGCCTCTGCTCTGCAACTCGACGAGGCCGAGCGCGACCACCTGTTCCACCTGGCGCGCCGCTCCGGGACGCCCAGCGGCCCACGTCGGCGCGGGTCTGCCCTGACGGTGCGCTCGACACTGCACCAGGTGCTCGACGCGATCTCTGGTGCGCCGGCCTGGATCTGTAACGGCCGTTATGACGTGCTCGCCACGAATCAACTCGCCCGCGCGCTGTTTTCACCTGTGCTGGCCGACCCGCGACGGCCGGCGAACACAGCACGGTTCGTCTATCTGGAATCCGCGGCGGCCAGAGAATTCTTCGTCGACTACGACCAGATTGCCACTGACGCGGCCGCGAAGCTCCGCATGGAAGCCGGCCGCAATCCTCACGACGAGGAGCTGATCGCCCTGGTCGGCGAACTGTCGACGCGCAGTGAGCTGTTCCGGCAGCGGTGGGCGTCTCAGGACGTGCGGCTGCACCGGTCGGGACGCAAGCGGGTGCACCATCCGATCGTGGGCCGGCTCGACTTGGACGTCGAGTCCCTGGAACTGCCCGCCGAACCCGGCCTGCACCTCACCGTGTACACCGCACCGGCGGGCACGCCGACCGCTGACAACGTGGCGCTCCTGGCGTCGTGGGCGGCCACCCGACAGACGCCCGCGACCGAACTCGAAGCGGGCAACGGATAGTCCGACTCCCTCAGCCGTACTCGGGTCCGCCTCCCGGACCGGCGCGGGCGGACCGCACCGATCGGGCCGGCCGCACCGCTCGGCCGGCCGTCCCACCGGCTCCAGCCCGCCGTACGCGACCAGGTCCGGAGGGTGTCGTGCCGGGCACGGAATGGTTGCGGCATGGGTGTCCTGGCGTGGGGGCGGCGGGGCTGCGGCAGCATGACGGCCCATGAGCAGAGACCGGTACGTGGACTTCCTGCGCGCGTGGGCGATCGTTCTGGTGGTCCTCGGCCACTGGCTGATCACGGCCCTGGTCCGGGAGCCCGGCGGCCGGATCCTCGCACCCGAGCTGCTGGCGACCGTGCCCTGGACCCAGTGGCTGACCCTCGCGTTCCAGATCATGCCGCTGTTCTTCCTGGCCGGCGGCCATGCCGCGGGCGGCTCCTGGGCACGGGCCCGGGAGTCCGGGGCCACCGCCGCCGGGTGGCTGGGCCGGCGGGCGCTGCGGCTGCTCCTCCCGGTGGGCGTCTACAGCGGCCTGGTGCTGGTCGCTGTCGGTGTCTGCGCGGCCGCCGGAGTGGACGCGGACACGCTTGCGCTGGTGGGCTGGGCGATGGCGATGCAGTTCTGGTTCCTTCCGGTGTATCTGCTGCTCAGCGCGCTGACGCCGGTGATGTACGCGGCCCACCGGCGCTGGGGGACGCGCGTCCCGTCGGCGATGGGTGCGGTGGCGCTGGTGGTCGACGTGCTCGTGGTGCGGGAGCACACGCCGTACGTCGGGCTGCTCGACTACGTGCTCGTCTGGGGCGTGGCCTACCAGCTGGGTTTCTGCTGGCGCGACGGGCTGCTGACCGGGCGGCGGTACGTGCCGCTCGCGATGGCGGCGGGCGGCCTGGCCGCCTTCGCCGCGCTCGTGGCCTGCGGGCCGTTCCCGGTCAGCCTGATCCTGGTGACCGGACAGCACCCCGGCAACACCGATCCGCCGTCCGCCGCGATGCTGGCGTGGGTGGTGGCCCAGGCCGGGCTGTGCCTCCTCGCCGCCCCGGCGGTACGGCGAGGGCTGGAGCGCGAGCGGGTGTGGCGGTTGGTCCGTCCGCTGAGCGCGGCCAGCATGACGCTGTACCTGTGGCACATGCTGCCGGTGCTGATCGCCGCCGCCGCGTTCTACCTGACCGGCCTCGCACCCGAGCCGGGCCTGGGCTCGGGCGCCTGGTGGGCGCTGCGGGTGCCGTGGCTGCTGGTGCTCGGCCTGGCCCTGGCGGGCGTCGTGGCCGCGCTCGGCCCGCTGGAGCGCGCGCTGGCCGTGCTGTACGAGCGGACCGGTCCGGACGCCGGGCTGCGCCGTGCCTGGCCGCTGTGGCTCGGTCTGGCGCTGGACGTCCTCGCCCTGAGCCGGCTGGCCGTGCGGGGCTTCGCACCGGACGGCCGGTTCCCCGCACTGCCCGCCCTGGGGCTGGCGCTGGGCACGGCCCTGGTGCCGGCCACCCGGTGGGTGGCGGCGCGCCGAGCCGCCGCGGTCGCGGAAGCTGTGCTACGGTGAACCAGTCGCAGTTGTGGTACCCATGAACTTGGTGCGCCTGACGGGAATGTTCATCCATCAGGCGCATTGTTTGTTTTCCGGCATCTCCGGATGGGGCCTCTGCCTACTGAAGGAGAATGTCATGGCACAGGGAACCGTGAAGTGGTTCAACTCTGAAAAGGGCTTCGGTTTCATCGAGCAGGACGGCGGCGGCCCCGACGTCTTCGCCCACTACTCGAACATCGCGACCCAGGGCTTCCGTGAGCTGCAGGAGGGCCAGCGGGTCTCCTTCGACGTCACGCAGGGCCAGAAGGGCCCGCAGGCGGAGAACATCGTCCCCGCCTGATCACCGGACGCGTATCCGCTCACCGGGGTCCGCACCGTCATGGTGCGGACCCCGGTTTGTGCTGTTTCCAGGAAGGCAGACCACCGCATGTCCCGCAGGCCCCAGAAGTCGAACCGGCGCGCCCCGTCGTCCCGACCGTCCGTGTCGTCGTCGGCGGAGTTCCGGCTGCCGCAGAGCACGACACCCCCGCTCCCCGCCGTCGAGGACTTCGCGGCTCTGGACATGCCGGCAGGGCTGCTGAAGACCCTCACCGCGCAGGGCGTGACCGCCCCCTTCCCCATCCAGGCCGCCACGCTGCCCAACTCGCTGGCGGGCCGCGACCTGCTCGGCCGGGGGCGCACCGGCTCCGGCAAGACCCTCGCGTTCGGCCTCGCGGTCCTGGCCCGTACGGCCGGTCTGCGCGCGGAGTCCAGGGCGCCCCTCGCCCTGGTGCTGGTGCCCACCCGGGAACTCGCCCAGCAGGTGACGGACGCGCTGACCCCCTACGCGACGGCGGTGAACCTCCGGCTGGCCACGGTGGTCGGCGGCCTCTCCCTCACCAAGCAGGCCGGTACGCTCCGCCGCGGCGCGGAGGTGCTCGTCGCGACCCCCGGCAGGCTCAACGACCTCGTGGAGCGCGGTGACTGCGTACTCGACCAGGTGCGCGTCACGGTGCTGGACGAGGCCGACCAGATGACCGACATGGGTTTCCTGCCGCAGATCACCAAGCTGATCGAGCTGGTACGGCCCGACGGCCAGCGCATGCTCTTCTCCGCCACCCTGGACCGCAACATCGACCGTCTGGTGCAGCGGTTCCTGACCGACCCCGTGGTGCACTCCGTGGACCCGTCGGCGGGGGCCGTGACCACCATGGAGCACCATGTGCTCCACATCCAGGACGAGACCGACAAGAAGGCGGTCACCACGCGGATCGCGGCCCGTGACGGGCGGGTCATCCTCTTCCTCGACACCAAGCGGTCCGCCGACCGGCTCGCCAAGCGGCTGCTGGCCGTCGGTGTGCGGGCGGCGGCGCTGCACGGGGGGCGTTCCCAGCCGCAGCGCACCCGCACCCTGGAGCAGTTCAAGAACGGCCAGGTCACCGCTTTGGTGGCGACGAACGTCGCGGCCCGGGGCATACACGTCGACGACCTCGACCTCGTGGTGAACGTGGATCCGCCCACCGACCACAAGGACTACCTCCACCGGGGCGGCCGCACGGCCCGCGCCGGTGACTCCGGCAGCGTGGTCACCCTGGTCCTGCCCGAGCAGCGACGGGACGTCACCCGGCTGATGTCGGACGCGGGCATCCGCCCCCGGACGGCCCACGTCACGTCGAGCGACGCGGAGCTGGCCGGTATCACCGGCGCCCGCGAGCCCTCCGGCGTGCCCGTCACCATCGAGGTGCCCCAGCCGACGGAACCGGCGCAGTCCCGCCCGGCGCGGAAGGCCGGCAGCGAGGGCGGCAGGCGATCCGCCCGCCGCCGGGGCGGCCGGGGAGCCGCGGGGCCGGACGCCGCCGCCCGGACCGCGGGCACCGACACCCGGAGGGGGAGCACCGGCGAGCAGGGGCGGGGCACCTCCGAACAGACGGCGGGCGCCACCGGCAGGAAGAGGTCCGCCGCCCCGCGGGCAGCCGGTTCCACCGGTCAGTCCCGAGGCACGTCCACCCGGACGACCGGCTCCGTCCCCCAGCCGCGAGGAGGCACGAAGGGGGCCGCCACCCGTACGACGGGCACCGCCTCCGGCAGCACGCCGGGCGCCACCTCCCGCGGCACGACGGGCGCCACCTCCCGCGGCACGACGGGCGCCACCTCCCGCGGCACGACGGGCGCCACCTCCCGCACGGCAGGCGGCCCAGCCCGCGCGAGGGGCGCCGGCTCCCGCACCCGCGGCGCCTCCACCCGCGGCGACTGACCGGGGCCCGGTTCCACCGGGCCTCCGGGTCCGGCCACCGAACCACCAGCTCCCCCCACGCCAGGCTCGTGAGATCTCCACCCCGCCGAACACACGGACCTCACGGCCACCGGGCCTCCGGGTCCCGGCGCCGGGCTCCGGCCTCCGGGTCCCGGCGCAGGGCTCCGGCCTCCGGGTCCCGGCGCCGGGCTCCGGCCTCCGGGTCCCGGCGCAGGGCTCCGGGCTCCGGGCTCCGGGCTCCGGGCTCCGGGCTCCGGGCTCCGGCCGACCCCCTACCCCGCGAACGGGCCCGGGATCTCCCCCGAGCCGCGGCGGATCAGTCGCGTCGGCATCACCACCGCGCGGGAGGGGGAGACGTCGCCGTGGATGCGGGCGAACAGAAGGTGTGCCGCGCTGGTGGCGAGGGCGACCGGGTCCTGGGCGATCACCGTGACCGGAGGGGTCAGCCGGGCGGCGAGCGCGAAGTCGTCGAAGGAGACGAAGGCCAGTTGGGGCGGGAGCACGGTGAGGGCGCCGAAGGCGAGGAGCTCGTTGCCGGCCAGCAGAGCCGTCGGCGGGTCGGGCAGCGCCAGCATCCCGGTGACCGCCTGCGCCGCCTCATGACCCGACCGCGCCCCCTCCCTGACCAGCGCCGGGTCCGCCGCGATCCCCGCCGCCGCCAACGCCGCGACATACCCCCGCCGGCGTTCGCCGAACGTCCAGATCTCCGGTGTGTCGCCGACGTACCCGATCCTGCGGTGCCCGTGTGCCACCAGGGACCCCACGGCCTCCCGGACCGCACCGAAGTTGTCGACCACCACGGCGTCCACGTCCAGGCCGGGCGCCGCCCGGTCCACGCAGACGATCTTCGTGCCCTGGACCTGGGCGGGGCGCAGGAAGCGGTGGCTGCCCGCCGCCGGGGTGAGGATCAGCCCGTCGACCCGCCGGGCGGTGAACGCGGCGATCACCTCGCGTTCCCGGCGCAGGTCTGCCCTGCTGGAACCGATGAGCATGACGCTGCCGCGCTGCCGGGCGACGTCCTCGGCGGCGGAGGCGACCGCCGCCATGAAGGGGTCGGCGACGTCGTCGACCAACAGCCCTATGGTCTGGCTCAGTTCGCGGGTGCGACGCAACTGGCGGGCCACGTCGTCGCGTTGGTACCCGAGTTTGCGGACCGCGGCCTCCACCCGGGCGGCGGTCCGCGGGGCGACGGCCGCATCGCCGTTGACGACCCGGGACACCGTCATCGCGCTGACGCCCGCTTCCGCGGCGACGTCCTTCATGGTCGGCCGGGTCGCTGCCACGCCACGTCCTCCCGCTGCGTCACGTCGGAGCGTCGACTCGTCAACGTTACCCACTCGGCGGCATATCAACAGCCGTACAAATAATGGCAATTGCGGAACCGGCGGTGCTGAGGCCGGCCGGGGTGCACCACCCTTGACACCCCGCTGCGGGCGCCCCAAGAATCAGCCAAGCTGTTAACGATACCAACCAGAAGGCACAACATGGCCTCTGCAAGGGAACCACTGCTCACAGCACATGGAGTGGTCAAGCGTTTCGGCCACGTCCAGGCGCTCTCGGGCGCCGATTTCACGGCACACCCCGGCGAGGTCGTCGCCCTGATCGGTGACAACGGCGCCGGCAAGTCCACTCTGGTGAACGTCCTGTCGGGCGTACTGGCCCCCGACGCGGGCGAGGTCCGCCTGGACGGCGCACCCGTGCGGTTCTCCGGGCCGATGGACGCCCAGCGGCACGGCGTCGAGACGGTGTACCAGGACCTGTCACTCGCCCCCGATCTCGACGCGGCGGCCAATCTCTACCTCGGCCGGGAGATCGTGCGCGGCGGGCTGTTCGGCCGCATCGGCGTTCTCGACCGGCCCGCGATGCGGCGGGAGGCGGTACGGGCCTTCGCGGAACTCGGCGTCGAACTGAAGGATGTGACGGCCCCGGTGACAACGTTGTCCGGCGGTCAGCGGCAGTCCGTCGCGGTGGCCCGCGCGGTCGCCTTCGCGCACAAGGTCATCTTCATGGACGAGCCGACCGCCGCCCTGGGCGTCGTCCAGCGCGCCCGGGTCCTTCAGACCGTGCGCAGGGTCGCCGACCGGGGCATCTGTGTCGTGCTGATCAGCCACAACATGCCCGAGGTGCTGTCGGTGGCGGACCGGGTGGAGGTGCTGCGGCTGGGCCGGCGCGTCGCGTCGTACACCGCGGCCGACACCACGATCGAGGAACTCGTCGGGGCGATGACCGGGTCGCTGGACGGCCCGAACGGGGGCCGGGAAGCGGAGGGCGTGCGATGAGCGCGGAGAGCCGGAAGGCGGCGGCCGTCGGCGGCCGTCCGGGCGTGCCGGACTGGCTCCGGCGGGCCGCGACCCTCAACGAACTGTGGACCTTCGTGATCCTGGTGGCCCTGGTGGCGTTCTTCACCGTCGCCGCGCCGGGCAAGTTCTTCACCACGTACGACATCACCCAGATCGCCGTGAACGCGGCCATCTACCTGGTGCTCGGGGTCGGCATGACGTTCGTGATCATCACAGCGGGCATCGACCTGTCGATCGGCTCGGTGCTGGTGCTGGCCGCGGTGGCCGCGGGTGAGTACAACCTCCACCACGGCGGTCCGGACTCCGGCTGGGGCACGGTCGCGATCTGTGCCGTCATCGCGCTCGCGGTGGGCACGGCGTGGGGCGCGTTGCAGGGCGCGGTGGTGGCGAGCGGCAAGGTGCCGCCGCTGATCGTGACGCTGGGCGGGCTGGGCGCCGCGCTGGGGATCGCCGAACTCGCCACCGGCGGCCAGGATCCCGCCGGGGCGGCCTCCACGCACCTGCAGAACAGCCTCGGTTTCGGGAAGGTGCTCGGCATCCCCTGGATGGTGGTCCTGGCCGCGGTGGTGACGGCGCTGTTCGGCGCGGTGCTGGCCGGCACGCGGTTCGGCGAGCACACCCTCGCGATCGGCTCGAACCCGACCGCCGTGCGGCGGGCGGGCATACCCGTGGGCCGGCACCTGGTCAAGGTGTACGGGCTCATGGGGCTGCTGGCCGGGCTCGGCGCGGTGATGTGGCTGGCCTCGTACGGCACGACGTCGATCGCCGGGCACTCCACTGACAACCTGAAGGTGATCACCGCGGTGGTGCTCGGCGGTACCAGCCTGTTCGGTGGCCGGGGTTCGGTGCTGGGCACGGTGATCGGCGTGTTCATCCCGGCGGTGCTGACCACCGGGCTGATCGTGATCGGCGTCCAGCAGTACTGGCAGGACGTCGCGGTGGGCGTGGTGCTGGTCGTGGCCGTCTACATCGACCAGCTGCGCAGGAAGACCCGGGAACGCGCATGACGAGTGACAAGGAGAAGTCTGTGATGGGGAGCATTCGCAGCAGGCGCGGGTTGCTGGTCGCGGTGGGCACGGTGCTGGCCCTGGGCGCCTCGGCATGCGGTTCGTCGGACGACGGTGGCGGCTCGGGGGGTTCGGGTGGCGCCAAGGGGAAGAAGGTGCGGCTGATCACGGGGGTGAAGAGCGACCCGTTCTACATCACCATGACCTGTGCCGCGCAGCAGGAGGCCAAGGCGAAGGGGATGGACTTCACCGCCGACGGTTCCGCGCAGTGGGACGTGTCGGTGCAGCGCCCACTGCTCGACTCGGTGGCGGCGGCACGCCCGGACGGGCTGTTGATCTCGCCGGTCGACACCAGCGCGCTGACGCCCTCGCTCAAGCAGATCCAGTCGGCCGGTACCAAGGTGGCGCTGGTGGACACGACGGTGACCGACGGTTCCGTCGGCATCACCCGGATATCGTCGGACAACGAGAAGGGCGGCCGGGTGGCCGCCGACGCGCTGGCGAAGCTGATGAACGAGAAGGGCTCGGTCATCGTCATCAGCGTCAAGCCCGGCGTGTCGACGACCGACGCGCGGATCAAGGGCTTCACCGAGGAGATGGGCAAGTACCCGGACATCAAGGTGCTGCCCACGCTCTACGACAACGACCTGCCGGCCACCGCCGCCTCCCAGATCCAGTCGACGCTGGCCGCCCATCCGGACCTGGGCGGCGCGTTCGCGGGCAACACCAACACCGGTACCGGTATCGCCACCGGGCTGAAGCAGGCCGGCAAGCAGGGCGCGGTGAAGGTGGCCGCGTTCGACGCGGAACCGGACGAGGTCGCCGCGCTGAAGGCGGGCACCCTCCAGGTGCTGGTGGCACAGGACCCGGCGGCGATCGGGAGGCAGGCGGTGGACCAGCTCGCCGGCGCCTTCGCGGGCAAGTCGGTGAGCAAGTCGATCGGCACCGACATGGTGGCGATCACGAAGGACAACATGAACGAGCCTTCGGTCAGCAAGTACTTCTACAAGTCGCAGTGCTGAGGGGGCCTTCGGAGAACACTCCTGACGCACCGTCAGCGGTCGGGCGGTCCCTGGTGGGGGTCCGCCCGGCCGCCGGTCGTACGGCCGCCCGGTCCGGCAGGGCTCAGCTCAGCTCAGCTCAGTGAGCAGGACTGGCCGTTCAGCGTGAAGGCGTACGGTGCGGAGTTCTTGCCGCTCCAGGTGCCGAGGAAGCCGAAGGAGAGGCTGCCGTTCGCGGAGACCGACCGGTTGTAGTCGGCGGCGTCGGCGGCGACCCGGGCGCCGCTCTGGCTGACCGTGGCGTCCCACATCTGGGTGACCTTCTGGCCGTCCCGGAAGGACCATTCGACCCGCCAGCCGGCCAGGGCCCGGGTGGTGGTGACGGTCACCGTGGACTGGAAGCCGTCGTTCCACTGGTTGACCAGGTCGTAGGAGGCCCGGCAGGTGGCCGACGCGGGAGCGCTGGGGTCCGCGGAGCCGGTGGCCCGGTGGCCGGGGGCGGTGCTCGCGGTGGCCGAGGCCGTGCCCTGCGGCTCCGGATCGGGGTTGTCGTGGCCCGGCTTGCCGGCGGAGGCGGAGGCGGACGGGGCGCCGGAGGCGGAGTGCGCCGGGGACGGGTGCGCGGTGGAGGGCAGGACGGAGCCGGGGTCGGCGACGGGCTGCCGGTCGTCGTGCGAGGCGGCCGTCGTGTCGTCACCGGAGCCGCCGCCCATCGGCATCATCGACACGCCGAGCGCGACCAGCGAGATCAGCACCGCCGCGCCGAGCAGTCCGTGGCGCAGCACCTTGCTCCGGGCGGCGCCCTCCTTGGGGTCGCCTCCGTCGTTGTCCGCGGGAACCGGACGGCCCACGCCGAGCCGTACCTCGGAGGCGCGGCGGCGGCGCTCCAGGTAGGCGAGGCCGCCCCAGCCTATGACCCCGCCGGCGAGCGCCGCGGGCAGTCCGCCGCCGTGCAGCCGCAGACAGGCGGCGGCCTCGGCGCACTGCACGCAGGTGGCGAGGTGCCGGGAGAGGTCGTCGGGCGTGTCGGCCGCGGAGGACCGGGTGACCGCGTCGAGGAGCCGGGCGTAGCTGCGGCACTCGGCGTCCATCGGCGAGTCGAGGTGGGCGCGGTGGCAGCGGTCCCGGAACAGTGCGCGGACCTGCTCCAGTTCCTGGGCGGCGGCGGCCGGGTCGAGGCCGAGCCGGCGGGCCACGGAGGGCAGCGGCAGCGCCTCCACCTCGGCCAGCCACAGCAGCGACGCGTCCGCGTCCTGCATGTCCCTGAGGCCGCGCAGCGCGATGGGCCGCTGCAACGGCGGCCCCGTGTACCGCGTGGCCTTCTCGGAGTTGAGCCAGAGCCGGAGGTCCGGGTCGAGCTTGTGGCCGAGCCCCTGCGCCTCCCAGCCGGCGGCCGTGTTGCGCACGGCGGTGAGCAGCAGCGGGATCATCGGCAGCCGGGCGGCGCGCCGTCCGCTGCCGCGCTGGGGCGCGAGGTCCGCCTCGCGGGCCTCGCGCATGCCGAGCGTGAAGGCCTCGGTGGCCAGTTGATTGGCCGTCAGCGAGCCGGACGTGCACAGGTCGGCGTAGGAGAGCACCGCGTCCCAGCATTCGGAGAACAGCGCTGCCTCGGCGGCGTCCTGAGGGGTCGGCAGGTCAGGCATGGGTCTCCTGCATCCAATGCGAGGTCAACTCACCATATGGGCGATGGAGTTGGGGGGAACCTCGCGGCAGGACCCGAGCTTTTCACGTCTCCTGCACAACTGACAAGCGGCCTATTCAAACCGGCTACCGGTGGTCGCGCGACGTTTTCCCGCCGTCACCCATACCACCGGTCCCCGGTGTTGCGTCAACCCGCCCTGTTCAGTGCCGTACTCGGTGCGGTACTCGGTGCCGTGGCCCACAACTCCGCCCTCTTGTACGGACGGCGACCGCCATTCGACTCACCGTTCCCGCGAATCTTCCGCGGCTCGCCCGGGTCAGGCCTGCGCCGGTTCCTCCGCCGGTTCCCGCGCGGGGAGGCTGTCCATGAAGGAGCTGACCGAGAAGACGGCGCGGCCGGGGCCGGGCGGGCCGTAGCCGGGGGGCGAGGAGAGGCCGAAGTCCTCCATGGTCTGGCGGTAGGCCTGGAGCAGCCGGATGTGGTACTCCAGCGGGGCGCCCTGCGGGTTGGCCTTGCCGAGCGGGGTGGTGGGCTCCGGGCACCAGGTGGTGAAGCGGGGCGTGATGCCCTGCGACATGAAGAAGCGCAGCCCCTCGGTGGTGGAGGCGATCGCCTCGTCGACCGTCTTGAAGCCGAACGGCTCGGCCATCTCCACGCCCGCGACGAAGTTGGGGATCACGTTGCGCGCGCCGAAGATCTCCGCCGAGTCCAGGATCCGCCGGTGCCACTCGTCCCGGCCGACGTACCGCTCCTTGCCGGGGCAGTACATCTTGAACAGGTACTCGTCCCACACCTCGTAGTTGGGGTGGTAGATCTGCACGCCGTAGTCCTTGAACCGCTGGACGTCGTCCCGTGGCAGCGCCTGCGCGACCACCTTGCCGATCCAGCGGCCCGGGAAGCGCTCCTCGATGGCCTTGGCGTAGTGCCCGTAGAAGTCGGCCTCGTCCCGCCCGGAGACCGTCTTGGTGATCGCGCCGCCGGTCAGCGTGTAGGCGGTGGACGCCTTCGCGGTGTCGTACCGGTCGATGATCTCCAGGGCCTCCAGGACCTCCTCGACGTCCTTGACCCCGGTGTACGGCCGTCCGGCGGCCTTGTGCTGGCGCCAGTTGTGGTTGATGTCGCAGTACTGGCACTCCTCCTTGGCGCCGAAGTACTGGCAGACCCGGAAGACGGTCAGGTAGATCAGGTAGCCCCACTGGATGGTCGGGGCGACCTCCATCACGGACTTCCCGTTGGAGAGCTTGTGCCGGTAGTACTCGGGCATCGGCGGCACTCCGACGTCCGCGATCCGCTTCCCGTCCAGGTAGAGGCCGAGCACCCCCTCGTCGTCGGCCGCGACCCGGTACGGCGAGGTGGGGTTCACGCGCACCGAGACCACGGTCCGCCGCAGGTCGTAGGGGCCGCCGGTGAGGATGATCTCCTCCGGGGGCCGGCGCAGCGCGGCCTCGCCCAGTTCGGGCAGGGTGCCGTGGTCGAAGGAGAAGATGAAGTACGACTTCGGCTTGACCTCGCCGCTCTCGTTGTCGCTCAGCGCGGACGGGTCGAAGGCGACTCCGCCCCGGAGCAGGTCCTCCTTGAAGACGGCTTCCCGGGGTACGTGCGGGAACCTCTCCATCAGATCCTCGACCAGCGCGGTACGGCTGCCCATCCCGTGTCTCCTCCCGGCTCAGGCGTTCGACTCCTCACGGTATGCCCCCGCCCGGCCGTCGGCCGTGCCGGGTCCCCCGTGGCGGGCACTGTGTCCCGGTATCAGAGTTTTTGGGGGTGGTGAGGCGTCGGTCACGGGGAGGATCACCCCGGCCCGGGCCCGGCCCTGCGGGTCGACTCCCGCAGCACCACGTGGGTGCCCAGCACCAGGTGCTGGCCGTCCGGCAGCTCGTC
Source organism: Streptomyces sp. NPDC006655 (assembly GCF_040703965.1). NCBI lineage: Bacteria > Bacillati > Actinomycetota > Actinomycetes > Kitasatosporales > Streptomycetaceae > Streptomyces > Streptomyces sp. NPDC006655. Next base: position 61,270 of record NZ_JBEYJU010000007.1, read on the forward strand.
GCGGCGCAGGGCGAGCCGGACCGCGGCGCGGCCCAGTTCCTCCTGGGGCACGTGGACCGTGGTGAGGGCCGGGTAGACGTCCCGGGCGACCGAGACGTCGTCGTACCCGGCCACCGCCACGTCCTCGGGTATGCGGCGGCCGGACTCCCGCAGCGCCTGGATCACGCCCGTGGCGACCATGTCGGTGGCGGCGAAGACCGCCGTGAACTCCCTTCCCGAGGAGAGGAGTTCACGGGTGGCCTGGTAACCGTGGGAGCGGGAGAAGACGCCGTCCACGATCAGCTCGGGGTCGGGGGCGAGACCGAGGAGTTCATGGGCGCGGGTGAAGCCGGCGATGCGCTGGGCGCTGGTGGACAGGCCGGGGACGCGGCCGAGGTGGGCGATGCGCCGGTGGCCGCCGGAGAGCAGGTGGCCGGTGAGGGCGAAGGCGCCGCCCTCGTTGTCGTAGTCGACCACCGTGGCCGGGACGCCGGGGCCGAGCGGCGGCCTGCCGACCAGCACCAGCCGGGACCCGGCGCGGTCCAGGGCGTGCGCGAAGTGGGTCATCCGGTCGTGGTAGGCCTTGTCGTCGAGGGCGCCGCCCACCACGATCACGGCGTCCGCCCGCTGCTCCCGCATGGTCTCCACGACGGTGAGGATGCGCCGGGGGTCGCCGTGCGTGGTGCAGAGCATGCACAGCCGGCCCTCCGCCGACGCCTGCTCCTCGACTCCACGGGCGACGTGCGCGTAGAAGGGGCCGGTGACGTCGTCCACGACGACGGCGACCGTGCTGCCGGTGGCGCCGCCGAGCGCCCGGGCGTGCGCGTTGACCACGTAGTCCAGCTCGCGCATCGCCTTCAGGACCTTGGCGCGGGTGGCGGTGGCCACCGGATAGGTGCCGCCGAGGACCCGGGACACGGTCGACGCGGAGACGCCGGCCCGCGCGGCCACGTCCCGTACCGTCGAGGCGCCCCCGCTCGGCGCCGGCCGCGTCCTCTTCGCCACCGCTCGGCTCCCCTTCGTCGTGCCGTTCGCGCGTCACCCTACGAGACGGCCGTCACGCGGCCCGCTCCAGGACCGAGTGGTCGACCGCGTAGCGCAGCGCGGCACCGGTGAGCAGGCGCCTCGCCTCGTCCACGACGGTGCTGCCGAGCCGCGCCACCTCGTTGCCCTGGGAGCCGGCGAGGTGCGGGGTGAGGAAGGCGTTGGGCAGGTCGAAGAGCGGGGAGTCGGCGGGCAGCGGCTCGGGGTCGGTCACGTCGAGGACGGCGCGCAGCCGGCCGGTGCGCAGTTCCCCCAGAAGGGCGTCGTGGTCGACCAGCGAGCCGCGCGCGGTGTTGATCAGCACCGCCCCGTCCGGCATCAGGGTGAGTTCCCGGGCGCCGATCAGATGCCGGGTCTCAGGGGTCTGCGGGGCGTGCACGGTGACGATGTCCGAGGTGCGCAGCAACTCGTCCAGCGGCAGCAGGGGGACACCGAGCCGGGCCGCCTGGGCCTGGTCGACGTAGGGGTCGGCGAGGCTGACGAGCAGGTCGTGGGGGCGCAGGAGTTCGATGAGGCGGCGGCCGATGCGGGAGGCGCCGACGACGCCCACCCGGCGGTGGAAGTTGCCGATGCCGGGGACGATGTCGCCGTAGGGGAAGGAGCGGCGGTCGCGCAGCAGGTCACGGAAGGCGAACACGTCCTTCCCGGCGAGCAGGATCATCGCGAGGGTGTACTCGGCGACGGGCAGCGCGTTGGCTTCGGCGGCCGAGGAGACGAGGATGCCGCGCCGCCAGACCTCGGGCGTGGTGAAGCCCTTGACCGAGCCGGCCGCGTGCAGCACGGCGCGCAGCGCGGGCGCCGCGTCCAGGACCGCGGTGTCCAGGACCGGGCAGCCCCAGCCGGTGACGAGCACCTCGGTACGGGCGAGCGCCTCCCGCACCCGGGGGTCGGTGAAGTCGTCCGCCACCAGAGTGGGATCGATTTCCAGGCACTCGCGCAGCTGCGCGAGCACCTCGGGCGGGAAGACGTGCGGCATGTTCCGGGCTGTCATGGCGAACAGTGCCTGAGGACGCTCGGGCAAGGAAGTGACCTTCCGGCTCGGTGACGCACGGACAGCAACCGGTCTCTACGGTAGGTCCCGGCGAATGAGAGGGTCAATGGACACGCACTTCCCGGAGCCCGGCACGTACGCTCCGGAGGACGAAAGGGAGGGGACGGCGGAGATGACGGATCCGGCGCGGACGGTCACCAACTGGGCACGCAACATCACGTACACGGCGAAGGAGTTCCACCGCCCGGACTCGGCGGACGCGCTGCGGTCGCTGGTGGCGGGCAGTGCGCGGGTGCGGGTGCTGGGCAGCGGGCACTCCTTCAACCGCATCGCCGATCCGGGGCCGGAGGGCGTGCTGGTGTCGATCGCCGGGCTGCCGCCGCGGATCGAGGTGGACACGGCCGCCCGTACGGTGCGGGTGGCGGGCGGTGTGCGGTACGCCGAACTGGCCCGCGCGGTGCACGCGCAGGGCCTCGCGCTGCCCAACATGGCCTCGCTGCCGCACATCTCGGTGGCCGGTTCGGTCGCCACCGGCACCCACGGCTCGGGCGTGGCCAACGGGCCGCTCGCGGCGCCCGTACGCGAGGTGGAGCTGGTCCTCGCCGACGGTTCGACGGTGACGATCGCGCGCGGGGACGCCCGTTTCGACGGTGCGGTGACCTCGCTGGGCGCGCTCGGGGTCGTCACCGCGCTCACCCTGGACCTGGAGCCGGCGTACGAGGTCGAGCAGTCCGTTTACGTCGAACTGCCGATGGAGGGACTGGACCTCGCGGCCGTGACCGGGGCCGCGTACAGCGTGAGCCTGTTCACCGACTGGCGGGATCCGGGGTTCCGGCAGGCGTGGGTGAAGCGGCGCACCGACGAGGCGGCCGTGGAGTTCGGCTGGGGCGTGCCGGCGAAGGTGGCGATGCACCCGGTGCCGGGCATGCCGGGCGGCAACTGCACCGAGCAGTTCGGGGTGCCGGGGCCCTGGCACGAGCGGCTCCCGCACTTCCGGGCGGAGTTCACGCCGAGCAGCGGGGACGAGCTCCAGTCGGAGTACCTGCTGCCGAGGTCGGCGGCGGTGGCCGCGCTGCACGCGGTCGACGGCATCCGCCGGCCGGTCTCCGCCGTGCTGCAGACCTGCGAGGTGCGGACGGTCGCCGCCGATCCGCAGTGGCTCAGCCCCGCCCACGGCCGGGACTCGGTCGCCCTGCACTTCACCTGGGTGGACGACCTGGCGGCCGTGCTGCCGGTGGTGCGCCGGCTGGAGGAGGCGCTGGAACCGTTCGATCCGCGCCCGCACTGGGGCAAGGTGTACGCGATGTCCGGCGAGGCGCTGCGCGGCCGCTACCCGCGGCTCGCGGACTTCCGCGCCCTGGCCCGGGACCTGGACCCCGACGGGAAGTTCACCAACCCCTTCGTGGCCGAGGTGCTGCGGGACTGACCGCCAGACTTAATCCAACCCTTAAGGTAACGGCTTGTCGAAAGCGCTTCCCAAGTCATAGCGTTGCGTCGTGTGAAGCACACATCACGAGACATCCGCACCGCGAACCGCTATGAGGTGCTCCGGCACATCATCGCCGCCTCTCCCACGTCACGGCAGGAGCTGGCGTCCGTCACCGGGCTGAGCCTGGCCACGGTCGCCACGCTCGTCGGGGAGCTGCTCGACCTGCGGATGATCACGGAGGTCGGCTTCGAGGACTCCGCGGGCGGCCGCCCCCGCGGACTCGTGGCGGTCAACGCCTCCGGGGGCGCGCTGATCGGCGTCGACATCGCCGAGACCTACGTCCACGTCGAGCTGTTCGACCTCGCGCTGACCGTGCTGGCCCGCGCGGACGAGGACATGCGGCCCGGCGAGAACCGGCCCGAGCAGGTGGTGGCCCAGGTCGCCGCCGCCGTCGGCTCGGTGGTGGCCCAGGCCGGGGTCGAGGGCGCGCGGGTGCTCGGTGTCGGGGTGAGCGTCCCGGGCCAGGTGGACCGGGACACCGGCATCGCCGAGTACGCGCCCAACTGGGACTGGCACGACGTGCCGTTGCTCGACCTGCTCGCCGAGCACATCGCCTACCCCCTCCACCTGGACAACCCGCTGCGCGCCTGCGCGGTGGCCGAGCAGTGGTTCGGGGCGGCCCGCGGACGCGGGGACACCGTGGTGGTGAACCTCGGCACCGGGGTCGGCGCCGGACTCGCCCTCGGCGGCCGCCTGCACCGGGGGGTGAGCAACAGCGCCGGCGAGTGGGGCCACACGACGCTCGTGCTCGACGGACGGCCGTGCCACTGCGGCAACCGGGGGTGCGTGGAGACGTACGTCGGCGCGCCCGGGATCATGCTGAACCTGAGCGAGGCGAGCCCGCACAGCCCGCTGCTGCACCCCGACGACCAGACCGCCACCGTCGACGCGCTGGCCAGGGGCGTGGCCGACGGCGACCCGGTCGCGGTCCAGGTGGTCCGGGACACCGCCCGCTACATCGGCGCCGGGGTCGCCAACCTGGTCAACCTGCTCAACCCGGAACTGGTCGTGCTCAGCAGCTGGGTGGCCCGCCGGCTCGGCGAACCGCTGCTCCACGAGGTGCGCGAGGCCGTGCGCAGGCACGCTCTCGGGCGGCCGTTCGCCGCGACCGAGATCGTCCTCTCCCCCATCCCCAGCGACCCGGTGTGCCTGGGCGCGGCCACCTTCGCACTGGAGGGCGCGCTGCGGCCGGTGCGGCTGCACGGCGGTGGCCGCACGGGCCGGGCACCGGCGGCTGCCCGCTGATCCACGTGGCGTTCCCCCACCGATCGCCTGGCCTTCCGTGATGATCGACCAGTCCAAATCGCGCGTCGATTAGTCCATTGCCGGGCCCCTCGGCGCTCTGCGAACGTCGGGACGTATCCGCGGCCGGTCGGCCTCCAGCCGGCCGGCCGTACGTCGTGTACGGAACGAGGGAGGCCCCGGCGTGGCCGGAAACATCGAGGTCCGCGGTCTGTCCCGCACCTTCCACACCACTGTCAGGCGCCCGGGCTTCGCGGGCGCCCTGCGGTCCCTGGTCAACCCCGAACGCGTCGAGAAGCACGCCGTCTCCGACATCTCCTTCGACGTCGCCGCGGGCGAACTGCTCGCCCTGCTCGGCCCGAACGGCGCCGGCAAGTCGACCACCATCAAGATGCTCACCGGCATCCTCACGCCGACCTCCGGCGAGGCCCGCGTCGCGGGCGTGGTGCCGTACCGGGAGCGGGAACGCAACGCCCGCACCATCGGCGCGGTGTTCGGGCAGCGCACCCAGCTGTGGTGGGACCTGCCGGTGCGGGAGTCGTTCGCGATCCTGCGGGACATCTACGAGGTCCCCAAGACCGAACACGAGGCCCGCCTGCGGGAGTTCGACGACCTGCTGGAGCTCTCCGCGTTCTGGGACACCCGGGTGCGGCACCTGTCGCTCGGCCAGCGGGTGCGCTGCGACCTGGCCGCCGCGCTGCTGCACGACCCGCCGGTCGTCTTCCTGGACGAACCGACCATCGGCATGGACGTGGTGGTGAAGGAGCAGGTCCGCGAGTTCCTGCGGTACCAGGTGGCGGAACGCGGCCGTACCGTGCTGCTCACCACCCACGACATGACCGAGGTGGAGCGGCTCGCCGAACGGGTGGTGCTGGTCAACCACGGCCGGCTGGTCCTCGACGGCTCGCTGGACGAGATGCGCCGCCGGTTCGGCTCGACCTGGCAGGTGCGGGCCACGCTCGCCGACGCGCACACCCCGGTCGGCCCGCTGCCCGGCGTCGCCCTGGTGCGCCGGGAGGGCCCGCAGGCGGTGTTCGGCCCGGACGGTCCGGCCGCGCCCACGGTCCACGAGGCGCTGAAGCTGGTCATCGAGCGGTACGAGGTGACGGGCGTCGCGGTGGACGAGGCGGACCTGGAGGACGTCATGCGGGCGGCCTACGCGCAGGCGAAGGCCGAGGTCTGAGATGGCCCTCCTGTACGCCTGGCGCGCCGCCCGGGTCACCCCGCTCGGCGAGCTGTACACCCCGCCCCGGATGACCGGGGTCCTGCTCCGGCTGACCGTGCAGGTGGTGCTGGTCGCCTCGCTGTGGCGGGGCCTGTACGCCCAGTCGGGTACGACCGCTGGTCTGGACCGCGGCCAGGCCGTCACCTACGCGGTGCTCGCCGTGCTCGCCTCCCGGCTGCGGGAGCTGGACCAGTACGCGGGCCGGGACTCCGTCATGCAGCACATGCACTTCGGCACCATCGTCTACTGGTATCTGCGCCCGCTGCCGCCCCAGCGCTACCACGCGCTGCGCGCGGTCGGCGAGCAGCTGTACGGGCTGGCCTGGGCGTCGGCGGGATACGCGGTCTGCCTGGCCGCCGGGGTGGTGGAGCCGCCGCGGTCGGCCGCGGTGGCGGCGGTGTTCGCGCTCAGCCTGCTGCTCGGGCAGCTGGTCCTCTACTACGTCATGCTCCTCATCGACCAGTTCTGCTTCTGGACGCTGCGCAACACCGCGGCGATGCTGATCCTGGTCTTCGCGCAGAACCTGCTGTCCGGGGTGTACGCGCCGCTGTGGTTCTTCCCGCACTGGTTCGTCGTCCTCAGCTCCTTCCTGCCCTTCCAGGCCACCCTGAGCGTGCCGCTGTCGCTGTACGTGGGCCGGATCCCGCTGACGGACGCCGGTTTCCAGCTCGGCGTCCAGGCCGGCTGGGCCGTGGCGCTGCACCTCTTCACCCGTTTCGTGTGGCGGCGGGCCGCCCGCCGTGTCATCTCCCAGGGAGGCTGAGGCCGTTGAACGCCGTCCGGATCGCCTGGCGCATCACGCGCCTCAACTTCCGTGCGCAGCTGGAGTACCGCACCGAGTTCCTGATGATGATCGCGATCGGCGCGGTCTGGCAGGTGTCGGTGATCGTGTTCGCGACCGTGCTGCTCACCCGGTTCACCGGGATGGGCGGCTGGGACAGCTCGGACGTCCTGCTCATCCCGGCGACGCGAATGCTGGCCCACGGCCTGTTCGTGCTGCTCCTCGGCCGGGTGCACGGGGTGGGCCGGTACATCCAGGAAGGCCGGATCGACGCCTACCTGCTGCGCCCGCTGCCCGTGCACCGGCAGGTCCAGCTGGAGTACTTCCCCACGAACGCGATCGGCGACCTGACGGTGGCCGCCGGCCTGATGGTGGGCGCGCTCGGGCGCAGTCACCTCGACTGGACGGCGGGACGGGTCTCGTACCTGATCGCGGCGGTCCTGGGCGGGATGCTGCTGGAGGCGGCCCTGTTCACGGTGGTGGCCGGCGCCTCGCTGCGCTATCCGGCCGCCGACTACTGGAGCCGCTGGCTGGAGGAACTCCTCGGCACCTTCGGCAGCTACCCGCTGAACGTGCTGCCCCGGGCGGTCGGCGGGCTGCTCACCTACGGCCTTCCGCTCGCCTTCGTCGCCTACCTGCCGGTCGCGGTCCTCACCGGCCACGGCCACTCGACCGTCGTCCCCTACTGGCTGGCGGCGGGATCGCCCCTGGTCGGCCTGCTGCTCTACCTGGCCTCCCGGGGGCTGTGGCGGTGGGCGCTGAACCACTACACGGGGGTCAACGGCTGACCGTCGCGCGGTGTCAGGTGCGCCCCGCGCGGCGGATCGGGGTGCACAGACCGGCGGCGCCGACGAGGGCGCAGCACGCTCCGGCGACGGCGGCCACCGGGCCGGTGCCGTACCGTTCGGCCGCCCAGGTGAGGACGGCCGCGCCGGTCGGGGCGAGCGCGTACTGGAGGGTCCAGTGGGCGGAGGTGACCCGGCCCAGCAGGGGTTCGGGGGTGATCTCCTGGCGCAGGGACATGGAGCAGGTGCCCGCCATGCCCGCGCAGCCCAGGTAGACCGCGCCGAGGACGGCCACGGCGGGTACCGGGCGGACCCAGCCGAGCCCGGCGAAGGCCACTCCGCACAGCGCGGTCGAGCCGATCCAGGTCGGTCCGAACCCCAGCCGCCGCCGGAGCCGGGCGACCAGCAGGGCCCCGGCGACGGTGCCGACGGCGCCGACCGCCAGCACCGTGCCGACCGTGCCGTCGTCGCGGCCGAGGTCGTGCTTCAGGTGGTAGATGATCAGGTCGTTGATGCCGAGGCTGAGGAAGCTGAAGACGGCGAGGAGGCCGGTGAGCGAGCGAAGCACGGGCTGGTGGACCAGGTACTCGATCCCGGTGCGCAGGTCGCGCCAGAGGCCCGTGTCCTTGGCCGGGTGCTCGTCACCGGCGCGCTCCCGGACCCGTACGAGCAGCAGGCAGCTCGCCGAGACCGCGTAACTGGCCGCGTCCACGGCCACGGCGTCGGCGGGTCCCGTCCAGGCGGCCACCAGGCCCGCGCCGAGCGGCCCGAGGACGCCGGCCGCGGCCGCGGTGGCGTTCAGCCGGCCGTTGGCCTCGGTCAGCCGGCCGGTGCCGACGAGTCCGCGTACGACGGTGACGTACCCGACGGCGAAGAGCATGCCGACGGCCTCGCACAGGGGCAGGACCACGTACAGCAGCCAGAGGTGCGGGCCTGCGAGCCACACGACGGGCACCAGGCCGTACAGGACCATGCGGACCAGGTCGCAGGCGATGAGGAGCCTACGGCGGTCGACCCGGTCCACGACCACCCCGGCGAAGACCGCCGCCAGCACCATCGCGACGCCGCCGGCACCCGTCAGCAGGCCCATCCGGGCCACCGAGCCGGTCGCCTGGAGCACGAGCAGGGGCAGCGCGACCAGACTGAAGGAGTCACCGAGGACGGACAGCGTCTGGGCGAGCCAGAAGAACCCGAAGTCCCGCTGCCGCCACAACGGCCGGCTGTCCACCGCACGCTGCGGCACCGCCGGCGCCACGCGCCGCGCCCGGTACGCCACGGCTCCCCCTTCCGTCTCCCGGCCACCCTGTGCCCGCCCGTGAGGGCAGGTACATGACGGCATCGTACGGGTGCGCCGAGGAAAACCCTTGGCTCCGTAACCTAGGGACCCTAGGATTGCACCTAGGAAGCCAAGGGAGGTGTCGTATGGCCCGTGCCGGGATCACGGCCGACCTGCTGGTCTCGGCCGCGGCCGAGCTGGCCGACGAGGTCGGGTTCGACCAGGTCACGCTGTCCGCGCTGGCCCGCCGGTTCGGCGTGAAGGACGCGAGTCTGTACGCGCACGTGCGGAGCCTCAAGGACCTGCGCCACCGGCTCGCGCTCCTCGCGGGCGGCGAGATGATCGACCGGATCGCCGTGGCCGTGGCCGGGCTCTCCGGGAAGGACGCGCTGGCCGCCTACGTCGGCGCCTACCGGGCGTACGCCCTCGCCCACCCCGGTCGTTACGCGGCCACCGGGATCCGGATCGACCCCGCCCTCGTCGACGCGGACGCCCCTGCCATGCGCCGCACCGTGGAGATCACCTACGGCATGCTGCGCGGCTACGGCCTGGCCGAACCCGATCTCACCGACGCCGTACGCCTGTTGCGCGCCACCTTCCACGGCTACTGCGCCCTGGAGGCCGGCGGTGGGTTCAACGCCCCACGGGACGTCCGCGCGTCCTGGGACCGGGCGATCGACGCCCTCCACATCGCCCTCGAGCACTGGCCCCGAGAGGACCCCGATCACCATGTCTGACCTGTTCTACGACGTCACCGGCAGCGGCCCCGTCCTGCTGGTCGTGCCGGGCGGCGCGGGCCACCCCATGGGCCTGGGCCCGCTCACGGAACGTCTGGCGGCGCACTTCACGGTCGTCACCCACGACCCGCTGGGCCTCGCCCACGGCAGGCTGGGCGCCCCCGTCGCCGACCAGCGCGTGCCGGACTGGAGCGACGGCGCGCACCGGCTCCTGGACGAGGTCCTGCCCGAGGGCGAGTCGGCGTACGTCCTCGGCACCAGCGCCGGCGGCGTCGCGGCCCTCGACCTGCTGGCCCGCCACCCCGCCCGGCTGCGGCACGTCATCGCCCACGAGCCGCCGTGCGTCACCCTGCTGCCGGACGGGGAGCGGCTGCGGGCGGAGCTGATCGGCCAACTCGAGAGCGGCCGCCCCGACTCCGGCGAGGTGACCCCGTTCGCCGTGTTCCTCGACCACGTCCTGCGCCCGTTCACCCGGTACCGTCCGCAGGCCGGCCTGCCCGGCCTCACCGTTGCCGCGGGGACCGACTCCCGCGGCCAGCTCCTGCACAAGGCGGCGCAGTACACCGCCCGGCACACCGGTGGCGCGTTCGCCGAGTTCCCCGGCGGCCACCTGGGCGCACTGGAACACCCCGGCGCGTTCGCGGAGCGGATCACGCAGATCCTGCACGCGTGAACTGCGTCGCCGTGGACGGAGACGGCCCACCACCGTGACGGCGACTCACCCGTCCCCGCTTCGTGACCGAGGCGGCTCAGACCTGCGCGACGGCCTCCACAACCACCTCGGAGCCCTGCCACCGGACCCGCAGACCGGGCCCCCGGCTCCACAGGACCGTCAACTCCCGTTCCCCGTTGGCGCGTACCGCGACCGTCTCTCCCAGCGGCTCGGCATCCGCCGCACCCGTGAGCCGGCTCAGCGCGACGAACAAGGTGTCGCCCTCCCCGGTGACCCCGGTCAGCGCCGCGTCGAGCCCCACGGCGGGCAGCAGTTCGCACCGCAGCCCGTCCCCCGCGGCCCACCCGGTCACCCGCACGGACGTCCCGGCCGCGGCGCCCGTCACCAGGAATGCCCGCACCTCCACGGCCCCGCGGACGAGTACGGCACTGGTGACCCGGGCGCCGGACCCGGCGGTGTGCCGGGAGGCCGCCCAGTCCTCCCCCACCCCGAGCGGCTCGATCCCCGTCCGGCCGGGGTCGTCGCCGACGATCACACTGTTGTCGTACGAGGGCGAGGGCCCGGTCACGGTGGAGTAGCCGAGCCGGGTGTAGTAGGGGTCGTAGCGGACGTCCTCGCTGCCGTGGTTGTGGAGGCGGACGATCCCGTCCGCACGCGTGGACTGGAGCAGCCAGTTGGCGGGGGCGACCGGGGTGGTGGCGTCGGCGCGTTCCGACGGGCCGGGTGCTTCCGTCGCCGTCCATACCTCGTGGTCCGGCGGCAGCAGCAGGCCGAGGAAGCCCTTGCTCGCCCAGTAGGGGGACGCCGGGCCCGAATAGCCCTGGAGGACGGCGGGGTCGGGGCCGTGCCAGCCGAGGGTCAGCAGGTCCTGGTCGTCCACCGCGCCACGGTCGAGGAAGTACCTCAGCGCTCCGGAGGCCAGGCGCCGGGTCTCGCCGGGGGCGAGGGGGGTACGGCCCGTGAGGGCGCCCAGCCACAGCGGGGCCGTGGTCGCGAAGCGGTAGGTGAGCGAGCGGCCCTGGTGCATGGGGGCGCCGTCGCCGCCGAACAGCCGGGCGTAGTCCGCGAGGTGGCGTTCCAGCCGGCCGCCGTAGCGGTCCAGGAGTGCCGGGTCGTCGGCGAGCCAGGCGTGCAGCACCGGGTAGAGGTGCATGGCCCAGCCGTTGTAGTAGTCGAACTTCCGGCCGTCGCCGTCGGTGTACCAGCCGTCGCCGACGTACCAGTCCTCGATGCGGGCCAGGCCGCGGTCGATCGCCTGGTGCGCGGCCGCGGTCTCGTGGCCGACCTCGGCGAGGAAGCCGCCGACCGTCACCGGGAACAACTCCCAGTTGCAGGGCCATGGTTCGGCGGTCAGCGCGTCGGTGAGCCAGGCCGCGGCGCGCTGCCGTACCGCATCGTCGAGCCGGTCCCAGAGCAGCGGGCGGGTCAGGCGCAGGGCGACGGCGACGGAGGCCGCCTCGACCAGGGGCTGGCCGCGGTCCTCGATGCGCGGCCAGACGCCGGACACACCGGCGGCGAGTCCGTCGGCGTACCGCTGGAGCGCGGTCTCGTCACGGCGGAAGGCCGCGAGGAGCAGGGTGCGGGCGTAGCCCTCCAGGCCGTCGGAGAGGCGGCCCGACCAGCTCTGCCGGGTGCCGGGGAAGTGGTAGAGGGCGCGGTCCTCGGTGGCGTACGGCTCCACGGCGGCGAGCAGGGCGTCGGCCGCCGCCTCCCAGTGGGCCCGGGTGTAGCCGGTGCGCGGGCTGGGGCCACGGTCCTCGGGGGGCAGCTGCATCGGTGCTCTTTCTCGCTCGGGACCTCGTACGGTTCGGACCTGGGGCGCCCCGGTTCCGGTCGGGGCGCCCCAGGGGCTCATGCGACCCGCACGGTGCCGGGCGGCACCAGGTGCTGGGCGAGGAGTTCGTCGCGCACCAGGCCCGCGTAGACGGTGGCGCCGTACACGGAGGTGTGCGTGTTGTCCTTCTTCTCGTCGTACAGGTACAGCGCCTTGGAGCCCTCCACGCCGAGCGACTCCACCAGCGTCTTGGTCTTCGCCGTGAGGTCGATCAGCGGAACGTCCTCGGCGGCGGCGACCGAGCGGATCACCTCAGGATGATTGACGCCGAGCCCGTTGACCAGCAGCGCGGTGTCGTTGTTCAGCGTGCCGTCGGCGTTGAACCAGCGGCGCACGATCGGGGTGACGAGCACCGGCCGGCCGCCCTTCTCCCGGGCGCCCGCCACCAGGGTCTCCAGGTTGGCGCGGTAGGTCGGCTCGTCGGTCGTCTTGTCGTTGTGCGCCAGCTGGATCAGCACCAGGTCGCCGGGGCGGATCAACGGCTTTACGGTGTCCCAGAGTTGAGGGTTCTGGAGGTAGGTCACCGTGCTCTCGCCGGAGTCGGCGTGGTTGGCGACCGCGACGCCCCTGCGCAGGAATCGCGGGAGCCGCTGGCCCCAGCCGGTGTAGGGGGCGGCGGGCTGGTCGCAGACGGTGGAGTCGCCGATCAGGAAGAGCTGCCGGGTGTGCCGGGCGGGGGTGACCCGGATGTCGGCGAGTACGGGTGCGGAGCCGCCGATCACCAGGTCGAGCCCGGGGGTTCCGTCGGGTCCCGTCGGCTCGCCCTCGGGGGTACGGACGTCGACGGTGAAGGTGCGGGTGACGTGCCGGCCGGCCGCCACCGCCGTCTCCGGCAGCAGCGAGCGCCGGGTCTCCCCGCTGATCTCCGTGCTGGACGCGGTCTCGCCGCCGAGCCGGACCGTGACGTCGTAGTCGCCCGGCGGTACGTCGAAGTGGCAGGCGGTGGCGGTGCAGTCGGCGAGGCCGAGCGGCGGGCGCCGGTCGTGGGCCTGGGCGGCGGGTGCGGCCGTCAGGCAGGTGCCGAGGACGACCGCCGCGAGCGCGGCGGCACGCACACCGTTGAAACGTCTCACTCGGGGCTCCTCCGTCATGGGCCAGTCATGCCGACAGTGTCTGGCGGGGACCGTACCGCTGCTCGCAAGCGCTTTCTAGACCCTGCACCGATTTCACAAGGTTGCCAACTCCATGAACGTGAAAGCCCTTTCGCGAAATCGATTCAACTGTCACTCTCAGGGACACCCGCATCCCCGCACCACCGAAGGAGGCACCCCCATGTCCGAATCCACCGGGAGACCGCTCGGACGCCGCACCTTCGTCCTCGGCGGCGCGGCCGCCGCCGGGACCGTGGCCCTCGCAGGACCGCCGGCCACGAGCGCCTCGGCCGCGGGCTTCGGCTGGTCGGACGACGGCTCCCACTACGTCGTCGACACCGGCGCGAACCTGGTCTTCAAGGTCAGCAAGACCAACGGCGACCTCACCTCGCTGGTCTACCGGGGCACCGAGTACCAGGGCTACGGCGGCAAGAACTCGCACGTCGAGTCGGGCCTGGGCACCTCCACGGTGACCATCGCCCAGTCGGGTCCGACGATCCTCGTCTCCGTCACGTACGGCACGCTGAAGCACTACTACGCGGCCCGCAGCGGCGAGAACAACATCTACCTGTGGACGAACAAGGCCGACTCGTCCGTCACCGCGACCCGCTACATCGTGCGCGTCAGGGCCGGCCTGTTCCTCAACGACGAACCGGACTCCTACACCTACGCGCCCACCGTCGTCGAGTCCGCCGACATCTTCCGGAAGTCCGACGGCCAGACCCGCGCCAAGCACTACTCGAGGCTGCGGGTGATGGACTACGACTACATCGGCTGGACCACCGGCAGCGTCGGCCTGTGGATCGTGCGCAGCAACCACGAGAAGGCCTCCGGCGGCCCCTTCTACCGCTCGCTGCTGCGCCACCAGAGCGCCGACGGCGGCGGGCTGTACGAGATCCTGTACTACGGCGAGAACCAGACCGAGGCGGAGCGCTTCGGCCTCCAGGGCCCGTACGTCATCGCGTTCACGGACGGCGGCGCGCCCTCCTCCGCGCTGTACCCGGGCACCCTGACCACGTCGTGGGCGGACTCGCTCGGCATCTCCGGGTACGTCCCCGCGAGCGGCCGCGGCCGGGTCGCGGGCGTCGGCATCACCGGGCGGGACACCGCCTACGCGTACACCGTGGGCCTCGCCAACTCGGCCGCCCAGTACTGGGGTTCGGCACGCTCCTCGGACGGCTGGTTCTCCGTCGCCGGGGTGCTGCCGGGAACGTACACGCTCACCGTCTTCAAGGGCGAACTGGCCGTCCACACCAGCTCGGTGACGGTGACGGCGGGTGCGACCACCACGCTCAACACCCTCGCGATCCCCGCCTCCAACGACCCGAGCAACGCCTCGGCGATCTGGCGGATCAACAACTGGGACGGCACGCCCGGCGGGTTCAAGAACGCCGAACTCATGACGTACGCCCACCCGTCGGACGTGCGCGCCTCGTCCTGGACCGGGAACGTGGTCGTCGGCAGCGGCACCGAGACCTCGTCCTTCCCCTGCTACCTGTGGAAGGACGTCAACAGCGGGATCGTCGTCTATTTCAAGCTGACGGCCGCCCAGGCCGCCGCCGCGCACACCCTCAGGATCGGCGTGACGACGGCGTACGCCAACGGCCGCCCGCAGGTCGTCGTCAACGACACCTGGACCTCCGCCGTCCCCTCGGCGCCCGCCCAGCCGGGCACCCGGTCGCTGACCGTGGGCTCCTACCGGGGCAACAACCACACGTTCACCTACAGCGTCCCGGCGTCCGCCTGGCTGACCGACACCAGCGCCTACAACACGCTGAAGATCTACGTGGCGAGCGGCTCGGGAACGACGTCCTTCCTCAGTGCCGGCACCTCGGTGGACGCCATCGACCTGCTGGCCTGAACCCGGCGACCCGCGGGACCGTACCGCGGCGCTCACCGCCGGCCGTCCGCAGCTCACCGTCTCACCGGCCGCGAAGCACACGGCCCGGAAGCACCTGGCGGTCGCGGACGGCCGGGGTACGGTCGGCCGACGGATGGTCAGCTGCCGCGCGTCCACTGCTGGTTGGTGCCGCCGTTGCACGTGTACGTGATGATCGCGGCCGAGTTGGCGGTGGACGCGCCGCTCACGTCCAGGCACTCACCGCTGGTACGGGCCTTGACGGTGACGTAGGAGCCGGAGGTCACGACCGACCACTGCTGGGTGGTGGCGCCGGTGCAGTCCTCCTGCGTGACGTCGGTGGCGTTCTCCTGGAGACAGAGCGAACTGCCACGGCCCATGAGCTCGTAGTAGCCGGTGCCCAGGTCCTTGAACCACCACTTCTGGTTCGTGCCGCCGTTGCAGGTGTACTGACTGATCGCGACGCCCTCCCAGAGGGACTGGTCGGGGACGTCGGCGCACTTGCCGCTGTGCCGGGCGACGAGGGTGTTGTACGTGGCGCCGGTGCCGCCGACGGTACCGGCGGCCGTGTCGACGGACACCTCCGGGTACCAGGACATCGACATCGAGGTGGACGTCGGGAAGGTCAACGGCAGCCAGACGTACCGGGAGTCGTTGACGGTGCCGCCGAAGGAGTTGCCCCAGCGGTCGCCCATGTAGAGGTACGAGGTCCCCGAGGTGCCGCTGACCGGCAGGACGTAGGCGGTCTGGGAGCCGTACGCCGTGGAGTCGCCGATGTTCGTCCAGGAGGTCCACGGTCCGGCGAGCGAGGTGGCGGTGGCGTACTTCTGCTGGTTGGGGCTCCAGCCGGTGGCCGCCGAGGTCAGCATGAAGTAGACGCCGCCCCGCTTGAAGAGCGCCGGTGCCTCCCGACTCGCGCCGGCCCAGGGGTTGGCGACCAGGCTGTCGATGCCGGTGTAGTCGGCGGTGAGCTTGTAGATCTGCAGGTCGGCGTTCTCGTTCGCGGCCGAGACCATGTAGGCCGTGCCGTCGGTGTCCACGTACGTGGTGAGGTCCCGGGACATGTACTGGCCGAGCGGCCGGAAGCTGCCCTGGTAGGTGTAGGTGCCGTCGACGGTGGCGGAGACGGCGACGGCGGCGCGGGCCTGGCTGTAGTCGACGCCGTTCTCCTTGTGCATCCACATGACGAACCTGCCGGTCGAGGCGTTGTAGATGACCTTCGGGCGCTCGATGTAGGCGGTGCCCAACTCGGCGGCGGAGGACTGGGTGAGGACGTGGCCCCGGAACTCCCAGGCCTTCAGGTCGGTGGAACGGTAGGCGTCCACGGACTTGAAGGTGTTGTCGGAGTTGCGGTCCTCGCCGAACCAGTAGTAGTACGAGCCGACCTTGATGACCCCGCCGCCGTGGGCGTGCACGGCGTTCCCCGAGGTGTCGGTGAACCGGGTGCCGTTGGTGACGGTCTGGGCGGCGGCCGCGGCGGGACCGGCGGTGGCCAGGGCGCCGATCACCGCCAGGCAGAGGGACAGCAGAACCGCGTACGCACGTCTCATCGGTGCTCTCCTTCGTTGTGATCGCCGAAAAGGTAAGGGGGTGTCAGCGGCAGGTCAACGGGTCTGACGAGACAAGGGGGAAAGCGATTTCCGACGTCCTCGCCGACCGGGCCGTGACCGTCACCGGCGACACGGCCGTCACCGTGCCGGCCGGGACGACGACGTTCGACGGGGTCCTGCCCGGCGAGGGCGCGCTCACCGTGCGCGGCGGCGGCACCCTGATCCTCACCAGGACGCGACGGCGGACAAGCCACGGCGAGGGCGGACACCACGGACTCCGCCCCGTCCACCGCACCCCCCGCCGTGAGCACCCGCGCCGCCGCCGTCTCCCGGAACCCCTTCGGCCGGTGGCCGTACGCCCTGTCCCTCGGCCTCCTCGGCGGGCCGATGGTCCCGGCAGGCCTGCGCACCGCAGCGGTGGAAGCGCGACAAGAGCGGCCGGCACGCGGCCTGACCGTGGGCTACGGGGCCTTCCCGGGCCCGGGCACGGCCCTTGCCGGCCGCAGGGCGGGGATCAGGTCCGCGACGCGTTCGAGTTGGTCGCGCTGGGAACGCAGGCCCAGGGCGCCGAGACGTACGACGAGGTGCCGGGCGCCGGCGGCGACGTACCGGCCCAGGCGTTCGAGCACCTGGTCGGCGGTACCGGTGGCGACCGCCTGGATCTGCTCCAGTTCGGACAGCGGCATGCCGTAGGTGGCCCGCGCGTACGCGTCCAGTGCCGTACGGCCGGTCTCGACGTCGTCCTCGATCCGTACCGAGACGAACAGTGCGGGGGTGACGTCCTCGGCCGCGCGGCCCGCGTCGGTTGCCGCTCGGCGGACCTCGCGGAGACCGGACGCGTACTCCACCGCGGCGGGTGGGTAGGGCAGCCATCCGTCGTACATCCGGCCCGTCCGGGCCAGCGCGGCGGGGCTCGCGCCGCCGAGCCAGACCGGCGGCCCGGCGGGGCGAGCGGGCCTGGTCATGGGCGGGATGCCGTCGAAGCGCAGGATCTCGCCGTGGAAGGCGTCGGCCCCCTCCCACAGGGCCCGCCACAGCGCAACCGTCTCGTCCAGGCGGGCGAAGCGCCGCTGCCACGGCAGCTCGGACAGCGCGTAGAGGGGCCGCCCGAACCGGCCGGGAAACCCGGCGCCGACAGCCACGGTGACCCGGCCGCCGGAGAGCAGGTCGATCGACGCGAGCGACTGGGCGGCCTGCACCGGCCGCCGCAGAAACGGCAGCAGTGCGGCTGTGCCCAGCGTCGCGGTCTCGGTCACGGGGGCAAGCGCGGCCAGCATGGTGAGCGCCTCGATCCGCGGGCTGATCAGGGAATCGTTGACGAAGAGCGAGGCGAAGCCCACGCGTTCGGCGTGGCGGCCGAAGGCGACCAGATCACGAGGGTCGTCGCCCGCGCCCCACTGGGCGGTTCCGGTCGGAAGCAGTACACCGATGTCCATGCCCCCGAGGTTCACGACTGCCGCGACTGGCGACAATTCCCCGCGGGGAATGGCCGGGGGCCCTCGGTCGCCGCTACAACAGGCCGGTGGACTTCCCCCGTGCGCTTCGCGAACGTCGTATCCGCCGTCACCTCAGCCAGCTCGACCTGGCGCTGCGGGCGGGCACCACCCAGCGGCACCTCAGCTTCATCGAGTCCGGCAGGTCCGTCCCCGGCCGGAACATGGTCGTGCGGCTGGCCGAGTCGCTGGAACTGCCGCTGCGGGAGCGCAACGACCTGCTGCTGGCCGCCGGCTACGCGCCCGCCTACCCCGAGAGCCCGCTCGAGGACCCGGTGCTGGCCCCCGTGCGCACGGCGATCGACCACATCCTGCGCGGCTACCAGCCGTATCCGGCGCTGGTGGTGGACCGGCGCGGCGATCTGGTCGCCGCGAACACCGCCTTCGGTCTGATCACCGAGGGCGCGGCCCCCGAACTCGTCGGCCCCGGCACGAACGTCTACCGCCTGGCACTGCATCCCGACGGCCTGGCACCCCGCATCCTCAACCTCGCCGAATGGGCCCGCCACATCCTGGCCGGGCTGGCTCACCTGCCGGAGTTGCGCAGGGAACTCACCGTGTACGTTCCCCCACTCGAGCCGTCCACCGGGCTCCTGGGTTTCGCGGTCCCGCTCCGTCTGCGGTCCTCGTACGGCGAGCTGCGCCTGATGACGACCGTGACGACCTTCGCCACCGCCGTCGACGTCACGCTCGCCGAGCTGAAGCTGGAGGCGTTCCTGCCGGCCGACCCGGCGACGGCCGAGGCGCTCTCGGCGGCAGCCGGGTCCGCCTGCCCGGCCGATGCGGGTCAGGCCCCCGGGAAGATGTAGTCGGCCTTGGTCCGGCCGTCGTCGAGCACGAGGAACTCCAGGCCTCCGCCCGACGAGATCGCCCGTCGCGGCGGAGACCGCCTCCCAGCCGAACCTGACCACACCGTGCAGGCGCACGGCGTCGGCCCGTGCCCTGAAGGTGAGTCCCGGGGTCGGCTAGCGTCGGGGTATGCGCAGCGACACCTCCCCCAGCCTTGCCGACGCCCTCACCGCCGGGACGGTCGTGCTCGACGGCGGCATGTCCAACCAGCTGGCGTCCGCGGGCCACGACCTGAGCGACGAACTGTGGTCGGCGCGACTGCTGGCCGACCGTCCGGACGCGGTGAGTGACGCGCACCTCGCGTACTTCAGGGCGGGCGCGGACGTCGCGATCACCGCCAGCTACCAGGCGACGTTCGAGGGTTTCGGCAGGCGCGGGATCCCTCGGCAGGAGGCCGCCCGGCTGCTCGCGCTCAGCGTGGAGCTGGGGCGGGACGCGGTGCGCCGGGCGCGCGAGCAGGGGATCGTACGGCCGCTGTGGGTGGCCGCGTCGGTCGGGCCGTACGGGGCGATGCTCGCCGACGGTTCCGAGTACCGGGGGCGGTACGGGCTGGGCGTCGACGCGTTGGAGGCGTTCCACCGGCCCCGCCTGGAGGTGCTGGCCGGGGCGGCACCGGACGTGTTCGCGCTGGAGACCGTGCCGGACGCCGACGAGGCGGCGGCGCTGCTGCGGGCGGTGCGGGGGCTGGGGGTGCCGGCGTGGCTCTCGTACAGCGTGGCGGGCGGACGGACGCGGGCGGGGCAGCCGCTGGAGGAGGCGTTCGCCCTGGCCGCCGAGGTGGACGAGGTGATCGCGGTGGGCGTGAACTGCTGTGCGCCCGAGGACGTGTTCGGGGCGGTGGAGGTGGCCGCGCGGGTGACCGGGAAGCCGGTGGTCGTGTATCCCAACAGCGGTGAGGTGTGGGACGCGCGGGCTCGGGCGTGGACGGGGCCGACGACGTTCGGGGCGGAGCAGGTCGCGGGGTGGCGGGCGGCGGGGGCCCGGTTGATCGGGGGGTGCTGCCGGGTGGGGCCGGAGGGGATCGCGGGGATCGCGGGGGTGGTGTGAGCGTCGCGGTCGACGCCGAAGGGGTGCGGTCGCTCGGCGGCAGACCGCTGCCGTGGGCTCGTCGCGCCCACGCGGCGGAGCCCCGCATGAGCACTGTCCCGTGCCCCTGGCGGGGCGCTGACCGCCCTGCACCAGGCGGGTCCCGACCTGCCCGGGGACGTGTCGCTCGCCGGGTACGACGACCTTCCGTTCGCCCGCGACCTGCACCCTGCGCGGAGCCGGCCGCCGGGCATCTGCCGGTGGGCACGCACATGGTGGTGCGGGACTCAGTGGCGGCGCACGGCGGCCATGGAGCGGCGCAGCCGCCGGACCGCCAGGGTCGGTTCGGCAGTCCGTTCGGGGCGTGGTGTCGTGCCCGGTGCCCACAGGGCGAGTGCCTCGTCCCGGGGGCCGGACACCGTGTGGGGTTCGCCGTCGCCGAGGACGCGGACCGGGTGGGTGTCGTCCCAGGGCTGCCAGCCGGGGTCACCGGTGGTGGCGAAGCGGACCCAGGCGCCGTGCATCGCGTCGGCCAGCCGTTGCGGGGCACCGTCGCCGGCCAGCAGGGCGGCTTCGGGGACCGCGCCGGTGTCGAAGACGAAGCCCAGCTCCAGGCCGTGGCAGGCGCCGAGGCCGGGCCGGCGGGAGGGCCAGGCGAACTCGTAGAGGTAGGAGGACCCGGGGCGCGCCTCGGCCAGCCGGTGCAGGGGGCGGCGCAGCAGGTGGTCGGTGACCATCTGGCCGACGATCTCGGCGGGGGCGGCGTCCGGATGCAGGGCGCGGTAGCCGCGCGGCACCTCGTGGGAGGCGTGGCAGCGGGCCATGGCGCCGGCGAAGGCGACCGGGCCGAGCCGGTCGACGTGGTCGACCAGGCCGCCGGGGACCAGCCAGAGCCGGTACTCGTCGCGGGTCCAGCCCATCAGGAGGTCGACTCCCCGGGCCGCCTCGCCGGCCACGAGGGCCTGGAGCGGGTCGCGCGGGACGAGGTCGCCGTCGACGACGATCCCGAAGGCCGGGCCGCCGAGGACGGGACTGCTGAGCCGGCCCACCTCGGCCTGGGTGCGCAGCAGGAGGGTCCGGTCGACCGCGGCGAAGGCCCGGGCGGTGGCGGGGATCCTGAGCCGGGCGGCCATCCGGCGGACCATGCGCCGGACCTTGTCCCGCTCGGCGGCCTCGGGCGGCCCGCTCTGCAGGACGGCCCGGCGGATCAGGCCCTGGGTCTGGGGCGCGGCGAGCAGGACGCCGGCGCTGATGGCTCCGGCCGACTGGCCGCAGAGGGTGACGCGGCCGGGGTCGCCGCCGAAGTGCGCGATGGTCTCGTGGACCCAGCGCAGGGCGGCGAGCTGGTCGTGCAGACCGGGGTTCGGCGGGGCGTCCGGGAACAGGCCGTAGCCCTCCACCCCCAGTCGGTGGTTCAGGGAGACGAACACCACCCCGTCCCGGGCGAACGCGTGCCCGTCGTACACCGGAACCGCGGAGGATCCCCTGGTCAGGGCGCCGCCGTGCAGGAAGACGAGGACCGGGAGCCGGGCCCCGGGGCCCGGCTGCGGGGTCCACACGTTCAGATTGAGGCAGTCGTCGCCGGGGATCACCGGGTCGGACAGGTACCGCGCGAACGCCTCCGAGTACGGCGGCTTGGGGGCCGTCGGCCCGAAGGCGCCCGCGTCCCGCACGCCGTCCCAGGGCTCGGGCGGCACGGGCGGCCGGAACCGGTGTGCCCCGTAGGGCGGGGCTGCGTACGGGATGCCGCGGAACACCGCGATGCCGCGCTCCCACCGGCCGCGCACCGCGCCGTACGGGGTGCCGGCCACGGGGTCCTTCGGGTCCGTATGGTGCGCCGTCATCCGCCCACCAGCTCCTCCCGCCGCGCGCGTCTACGCCGGTATGACAAGAGCACCACATCCACACCCGGTATTCCGGCACGCACGGCGGCCGGGCGGACGCGCGCCGCTCCTCGGCGTACGTCAGGTGTGTGGTTGCCCGACTGATCCGGCCGCCCGCCTGTTCGAAGTTTCGAAAGCCACGCACGCGACGATCTGGCGAATTCCCAGGTCTTCACGCCGTGTTGACGCGCACCTATCGTAGGAAGCGCTTACTGCACGGCTTGCACGCTGACCGCGGAAGCAGCGTTGGTCGCAACTTTCGTTACTTTCGTTGGCCCAACGGCGGGCCGGAGAGGCGGGTTCCCCATGGTCCGTGCCGGGAGCACGAGCATGGCGGCGGCCGGTCCGACCCTGGCGGTGGTGGCCCGCGAGGCGGGCGTCTCCGTACCCACGGCCTCCAAGGTGGTCAACGGCCGGGACGACGTGGCACCCGAGACCCGCCGCCGGGTCACCGAGGCACTCGAACGGCTCGGCTACGTCCGCAGGCCGCGCTTCGACGCGACCAAGGCCCCCGCCCTGATCGATCTGGTCGTGCACTCGCTGGACAGTTCGTGGTCGGGCGCGGTGCTGCGCGGGGTGGAGGAGGCGGCGTACGAGGCCGGTCTGGAGATCGTCGTCTCGGCGGGGCTGAGCCGGACGCGGACCGGCCGCCCGGAGCGCGACTGGCTGGACAAGCTCACCGCACGCGGTTCCTCGGGAGTCCTGTTCAACCTGGCCGAGCTGACCCGGTCCCAGTACGCCTGGCTGGACCACCACCGCATCCCGTACGTCCTGATCGACCCCGTCCACGAACCCCCGTCGGGGACGGTCTCGGTCGGGGCGGCGAACTGGCAGGGCGGGGTGACCGCGACCGAGCACCTGCTCGCCCTCGGCCACGAGCGGATCGCGGTGATCGCCGGCAGCCGGCGCAAGCTGTGCGGCAGCACCCGGGTGGCCGGCTACCGCTCGGCGCTCGCCTCGGCCGGACTGCGCCACCGCGGCGAGTACGTCCGGCACGCCGGCTTCGACGAGGGCACGGCCCGGCACCGCATGCACGAACTGCTCGACCTGCCGGAGCCGCCGACCGCCGTGTTCGCCTGCTCGGACCGGATGGCGCTCGGGGCGTATGCGGCGCTGGCCGAGCGCGGGCTGCGGGTGCCGGACGACATCAGCGTGGTCGGTTTCGACGACCTGCCCGAGGCGCGCTGGGCGGCTCCGGCCCTGACCACGGTGCGCCAGCCGCTGGCGGAGATGGCGGCGACGGCGCTGCGGCTGCTGGTGCGGATGATGCACGGGGACCGCCCGGAGGGCACCCGGACGGAGCTGTCGACGCGGTTGGTGGAGCGGGCGAGCACGGCGGCCCCACCGGCCCGTTCGGCCGTACGACGGTGACCGCGCCCTCGGCAAGATCGTTTCCGGGGCATGAAACTCACCCCGCGTACCGCCGCGGCCGGCGCCCTGACCGCGGCCGCCCTGACCACGGCGCTGGGCACCGCCCACGCCACGACCCGGACGGTCGCCCCGGCCCCTCTGCACACCACCACGGTGACCGCCCCGCACGACGACCATGACCCCGAGGAGGACGTGGAACTGGACGAGAGCGGCCACCCCGACCTCGGCGAGGACTGAGCGCCCCTGACCGGACGAGGACCGGGCGCCCCGACCCGGGTGAGGGCGGCCGGACCGGTCCGGCCGCCCTCCCGCGTGCGCTGTCGCGTCCCACGGCGTGCGGGGTGCGGGGTGCGGGGTGCGGCGTGCGGGGTGCTCAGTCGTCGTGCGTGACGGGCTCGCCGAGCATCGCCTGGATGGCGTCCACGGCGCTGCCGTCGTGATCGCTGCCCGCCGTGCCTCTGCCGGCCTGCACGTTCGCCGTGCGGTCCACCTCGAGGACGGAGTCCGCGTGCGAGTTGTCGATCACCGTGATCAGGCTGTCGCCCGCGTGGGCCGGGGCGGCGGCCCCGGCCAGCAGCGCGACGGCGGCCACCGCGGCCGCCCGCAGCACCGGCATCGCGGCCGTCACACGCCCACACCCTCGGGCTCGTCGAGCCGCTCGCGGGCGATGTTGCGCTCCAGCAGCGTCGTGGACACCTTGACGCCCACCCCGCCGTCCGCGTCCACCTGGGGCAGCCGGCCGTCCGCCGCCTTGAGGTCGCCGAGCGCCGCGTCCATCGCCTCGTGCGCGGCGAACAGACACGGTGTGGAGTAGATCGCCACGTCCACGCCCAGCTCGTCCAGCTCGGTCAGCGAGAGCCGGGGCGACTTGCCGCCCGCGATCTGGTTGAAGAGCAGCGGTTTGTCGCCGACGACCTTGCGGATGCGGCGGATCCACTCCTCGCTGCGCACCCCGTCGACGAGGATCACGTCGGCGTCGGTGGCGGCGAGCCGCTCGGCGCGGTGCAGGATGTCGTGCTCGTCGGTGGCGTCCGTACGGGCCACCACGACCAGGTCCTGACGGGTCTGAAGGACCCGCTCCAGTTTCTCGAGGTACTCCTCCAGCGGCAGCACCTGCTTGCCGTCGGCGTGCCCGCAGCGGCGGGGCCGCTTCTGGTCCTCCAGGATCACCCCGGAGGCGCCGATCCGCTCCAGGCCCTCCACGACGTGGCAGGCGACCTCGGGGTCGACGTAGCCGTCGTCGATGTCGACGAGGAGATGGTGGTGCGGGAACGCGCCCCGCAGCCGCTGGACGAAGGCCACCATGTCGGGCCAGGCGATGAATCCGATGTCCGGCAGGCCGTAGTACGAGGCGGCGAAGCCGAAGCCGGAGACGAACATCCCGTCGTAGTGCTTGGCCGCGATCGACGCCGAGTACATGTCGTACACGCCGATCAGCGGGGTCGTCCCCGGCCCGGCGATCTGCTCGCGCAGCTTCTTCCCGTAAGTCAAGGTCCGGCTCCTCCTGTGGGTGGCGCGGCGGCTCGGACGGCCTCCGCGTCTCAACGCCCTTTGCCAAGACAAGAGCATCTCTAGATACGCACGTGACCATCTCCGTGCGCGACCTTTACTCACTCCAACGGCGGATCGGGTTCACCGGAGAAACGTCACTGGCGGCCCCGTGCGGCGCAACGGGACGTCCGTACGGGTGAACAGGACCGGGGGGACCGGCGGGACCGGCGGGGTCAGAGCCCCGGCGGCGGCACGCTGTTGTCGGGAGGTCCGCCGTCCCCGTCGGCCGGCAGGTCGCCGCGGCGCACCGGCTCGCCGTCGGTGAAGGCCGGGTCGGGGGTGGGCGGCAGGGCGTCGAGTTCGCCGGCGGAGGGCCGGTGGACCGCGGTGCAGGGCGTTGCCGAGGACGGCCGCGGAGACCTCGCCCCCGGCTTCGAGCCGCACGACGCACTCCTTCTTCGCCACCTGGTACCGGTGGTGTCCGGCGTGACGGGGCCGGACGGTACAGAGGTGGATGACGGCGCCGGTGCTGTCCGTGTACGCGGCGGAGAAGCCGTCGTCACCCTGCACGCCGACGGGCCCGTGGTGCCGCACCGCTGTTCCCCGGGCGCCGGGTTTTCCGGGCGCCCCCGGATGCGGGGAACGGGTCCGAATCGTTCAAGACCGGCGCCGGGCCGGCCGCCTACGGTGACCGCATGACTCCACGATTCGCCGTGCTCGGCCTGGTCGTCTCCGACCTGTCCGCGTCCCTCGCCTTCTACCGCCGTCTCGGTCTGGACTTCCCGCCCGGAGCCGAGGAACAGCCCCATGTCGAGGCCGAGTTGCCGGGCGGCCTCACCCTCGCCCTGGACACGGAGGAGACCATCCGCTCCTTCCGTCCGGCCTGGCGGCCGCCGGCCGGGGGCGGCCGGGTGGGGCTCGCCTTCCGCTGCGGCTCGCCCGCCGAGGTGGACGCGGTGTACGAGGACCTGGTGGGCGCCGGGTACCACGGCGAGCTCAAGCCCTGGGACGCCTTCTGGGGTCAGCGGTACGCCACGGTGCACGACCCCGACGGCAACGGCGTCGACCTGTTCGCCCCGCTACCGCAGTAGGCCGGTCACCGGCACGCCCGCCAACGCCCGCACCTCGCGGGAGAGATGGGGCTGGTCCGCGTACCCGGCCCGGACGGCGGTCGCGGCGAGCGGCACCCCGGCCCGGGCAAGCGCGAGGGCGCGCTGCATCCGCAGCACCCGCGCCAGCGTCTTGGGCCCGTAACCGAAAGCGGCCCGGCTGCGGCGGTGCAACTGACGTGCGCCGAGCCCCAGTTCGTCGGCGACGGCGGCCACCGGCCACCCCGTGTCCAGCGCTTCGACGAGCCGCACGAGCAACGGGTCGGCGGGCGCCGCGCCGTCGAGGGCGATCTCCTCCAGGGCGCGGCCGGGATCGGCGGCGCGAGCGACCCGGTTCCGCAGCCTCCGCACGTCCGAAGCCGGCCAGAGCTCGCTCAGGTCGACGCGCCGGTCGAGCAGTTCGTACGCCGGCAGCCCGAGAAAGGCGGGCGCGGCCCCGGGAGCGAAGCGCAGCCCGGCCCACGCGCCGACGGCTCCCTCGGGGACGTACGCGGAGGTGTCGGGCCCGGCGACGAGCAGCCGTCCCTCGTTCCACAGCAGATCCATGCACCCGTCGGGCAGCACCCGTCCCGCGCCACCCTCGTCCGGGATGTTCGCCCAGACAACCGCACCGGCGAGCCGGGACGCCCGTTCCCTGTACACGGACTCAGCGTAGCCGCGCCTCGCGGGGGCGCTGGGGGTCCCCCCGGCCGGAGGCTGGGGGAGGAACTGCGCGACCGGCCCCACCCGGCCCGCGGCCCCGGCCCGCGCCCGGCGGTGCCCCGCGGCGGAACCGCCCCCCGGCCCTCACCCCTCCCGCTTGTGCGGCGGATGGCTGCTCTTCACGTGCGCGCGCAGCCGCGCCGTGACGTCTTCCGGCGGCAGGAACCGCGACCACCGCTCCGGGAACTCCGACGGCATGTCGGGGTCGTCGGGGTCGTCGGCCCCGCCCTCGCGCGCCGCCGCGGTCGCGCGGGCGACGTACTCGGCGACCTGGGCCTCCCGCAGCCGTTCGTTGGCGGCGCGGGCGGCGGCCGTCGCGGCGGCCGGCCAGACCCGGTCGATGGCGGCGTTCACGGCGGCGCCGACCAGCACCGCGAAGGCCGAGACGCCGATCCACAGCAGCACGGCGACGGACGCGGCGAGCGAGCCGTAGATCGTGGCGCCCTCGATGGTGTGGGTGAGGTAGATGCGCAGCAGGAAGCTGCCGAGGACCCACATGGCGAGGGCGACCAGGGCGCCGGGCACGTCCTCGATCCACGGGGAGCGGACCGGCACGGAGACGTGGTACAGCGTGGTCAGGAAGACGATGGACAGGACGATCACCACCGGCCAGTACAGGACCTGCACGACCGTCTCCGACCACGGCACGATCCGGACCACCGCGTCCGGGCCGGCCACCATCAGCGGCAGCGCCACCGACCCGATCAGCAGGGCGGCGATGAAGAGCAGGAAGGAGACGATCCGGGTCTTCACGATGCCGCGGACGCCGTCGAGGCCGTACATCACGGTGATCGTGTCTATGAAGACGTTCACCGCGCGGGAGCCCGACCACAGGGCGAACAGGAAGCCGATGGAGATCACGTCGGGGCGGCCGCCCTGGACCACGTCGTGCAGGATCGGCTCCGCGATCTCCTTGACGCCCTTGTCGGACAGGACCGTGTGGGAGGCGTCGAGGAGGTTGTTCTCCAGGCTGGCGATGGTGTGGGCACCGGTCCAGTCGTCGACGTAGCCGAGCAGTCCGATGAGGCTGAGCAGCAGCGGCGGCACGGACAGCAGGGTGAAGAAGGCGGCCTCGGCGGCGAGCCCGAGGATGCGGTACTCCATGCAGGAATTGACGGTGTCCTTGAGCAGCAGCCAGGCCGTCCTGCGCTTGGAGACGTTCCGGTAGAGGGCTCTGGCCCGGTGGAGCCGGCCGGAGGGCCGCTCGGGGATGTCGCTTGCTGGCTGCACGCCCTAACGGTATCCGCCGTCCGGGTCGCCACTCATCTTCCGGGGGTCCTGACCGGGTCCTTCCGGACGGGACCGGGAAACGAACGGCCCGGTGCGGGATCATCCGGCGCGACCGGGGAAGTCGCTGTGTCACGCTGGAGACCACCGCCGTCGGCCCGGGTAGGTACGCAGACATGGCAGGCACCACCACCCACACCGTCACCAACCAGCCGCCCCCGCTGGTCGGGTACGACCTGTTCACCGCCGACCACGCCCTCGTCGAGGCCGTGGCCCGGCACACCGCCCCCGAGCTGCTCGACGAGGTGCGCTCCGAGCTGTCGGGCATCGGCTCCTCGGCCGGCTCGGCGCAGGTGCAGGAGTGGGGGGCCCAGGCGAACGAGCACCCGCCGCGGCTGCGCACCCATGACCGCTACGGGCACCGTGTCGACGAGGTCGAGTTCCATCCGGCCTGGCACCGGATGCTCGGCAAGGGGGTGGGCGCGGGCCTGACCACCGGCTTCGTACGGCCGGCCGGGCACGTCCGGCGCGCCGCCGCGTTCCTGGTCTGGACCCAGGTGGAGGCCGGGAACTGCTGTCCGCTGTCGATGACGAACGCGGCGGTGCCGGTGCTGCGCACCGAGCCGGAGCTGGCCGCCGCCTGGGAGCCGCTGCTGACGTCGATGATCTACGACCGCGAGCTGCGGCCCGCCGGGTCGAAGGCCGGCGCCCTGTTCGGCATGGGCATGACGGAGAAGCAGGGCGGCAGCGACGTACGCGCGAACACGACCGCCGCCGTCCCGCTCGCCGAGTCCGGGACGTACACCCTCTCCGGGCACAAGTGGTTCTGCTCGGCGCCGATGTCCGACGGCTTCCTGGTGCTGGCCCAGGCGCCCGGCGGCCTCACCTGTTTCCTGGTGCCCCGCGTCCTGGCCGACGGCTCCCGGAACGTCTTCCTCCTCCAGAGGCTCAAGGACAAGCTCGGCAACCGGTCCAACGCGTCGGCCGAGGTCGAGTTCGACGGGACCTGGGCGCGGCGGGTGGGCGAGGAGGGGCGCGGGGTGCCGACCATCATCGAGATGGTCGCCGCGACCCGGCTGGACTGCGTGCTGGGTTCGGCGGGGCTGATGCGGCAGGCCGTGGCGCAGGCCGTGCACCACTGCACGCACCGCGAGGCGTTCGGCGCGAAACTGGCCGACCAGCCGCTGATGCGCAACGTGCTGGCCGATCTCGCCGTCGAGTCGGAGGCCGCGACCACGCTGGCGCTGCGGCTGGCCGCCGCCTACGACGACGGGGGCGAGGCGGAACGGGCCCTGCTGCGGCTGGCGCTGCCGGCCGCCAAGTACTGGGTGACCAAGCGCTGCTCGCCGGTCGTGGTGGAGGCGGCCGAGTGCCTGGGCGGCAACGGCTACGTGGAGGAGTCGGGGCTGCCCCGGCTGGTGCGCGAGTCGCCGCTCAACGCCGTCTGGGAGGGCGCCGGGAACATCCAGGCGCTGGACGTCCTGCGGGCGCTGCACCGCGAGCCGGGCGCCCTGGACGCCTGTCTGCAGGAGATCGGCCGCGCCCACGGCGCCGACCACCGCCTGGACCGGGCGGTCAAGGACCTGTTCGCCGAACTGGCCGACCTGGAGGGCGCGCAGACCCGGGCCAGACGGCTCGTGGAACGGCTGGCGACGGTGCTCCAGGGCTCGTTGCTGGTCCGCTTCGCGCCGTCCGAGGTGGCGGACGCCTTCTGCGCCTCGCGGCTGGGCAACGACTGGGGTGCGACCTTCGGCACCCTGCCGGCGAGCCTGGACCTGGCGGCCCTGGTGGACCGGGCCCGGGTGCACCTCCCCGGGTGACCCGGTCCGGGAGGGGTTGGGGGTGGTGCTGCGCCGACACGGCACCACCCCCACCACTTCGGCCCGTGTCGGGCCGCCGACGCCGTGGCGTCGGCCCAATTTTCGGCCACCCCCGGCTCGTTCACCAGGGTTGCAAGGGGTTGCAACCTGGCGGTGACTGTGTGCGGACCGGGTGCCTCCGGCACCGGAGAACGGCAGTATGAGACGCGCAGCCGGACCGGAAACCGCCGCCCGGACGGCTTGACAAGACTCTTCCATGCCTTTTCCGAGGACTGTCCGGGAGGACCTCAGTGGGGAACCCGCCGATGGACGTGGCCCGACTCGCCGCGCAGGACGCGGCACAGGCGGCTCGGGTGCTGCGCGAGGTCCGCGAGGCCCGACTCGCCGGACACCGTGGGCGGATCGCGCCCCGGCCGGTGATCGAGCAGTCCTGGGGGCGGATGCTGCGCAACGGTGTCGACCCGGACCACGACTTCCGCTCGGGGCTGCTGTCGGCCGACGAGGTCCGGCGCAGACGTGAGGAGTCACCCCTCAGGGACGTACTCCCGGTCCTGCGCGAGGGGTTGCTTTCGGTCGCGGACGTCGCCCAGCACATCATGGTGGTGGCCGACGCCGACGGCCGGGTGCTGTGGCGTGAGGGTTCCTCGCGGGTGCTGCGCAAGGCGGACGGGCTGGGCTTCGAACTGGGCGCCGACTGGCGCGAAGACGTCGTCGGAACCAACGGGGTGGGCACGCCGGCGGTGGTGCGCAGGCCCGTGCAGGTGTTCGCCGCCGAGCACTTCGTGCGCTCGCACGCCTCCTGGACCTGTTCGGGCGCCCCCATCACCGATCCCCGGGACGGCACGCTGCTCGGGGTGGTGGATGTCAGCGGACCGTTGGAGACCATGCACCCGGCGACCCTGGCCTGGGTGAACTCGGTGGCGAAACTCGCCGAGGCCCGGCTGCGGGAACTGCATCTGGACTCCCTGGAACGGCTGCGGGCGGTCGCCGCCCCGGTGCTGGCCCGGCTGCCCGGGCGGGCGCTGGTCGTGGACGCCGACGGCTGGATCGCGGCGGTCACCGGCATGCCGTGTCCCCGGCGGCTCGCGCTGCCCAAGTCCCTGTCCCCGGGCCTCCGTCGGCTGCCCGCGCTCGGGCTGTGCTCGGTGGAGCCGCTGGCCGGGGGCTGGCTGCTGCGGAGGGCGGACGAGCCGGTGCCGGCGGACGGCGGACGGCTCGTGCTCGACCTGAGCCGGCCGCGCCGGCCCGCGCTGACGGTGGGCGGCGACGCGGACTTCTGGACCCGTGAACTGAGTCCGCGACACGCGGAGTTGCTCTACCTGCTCGCCGTACGGCGGGCCGGGCGCAGTGCGGCAGGTCTCGCCGAGGACGTGTTCGGGGACGCCTCGCGGACCGTCACCGTACGCGCCGAGATGTCCCGGGTACGACGGTACCTGGGGGCACTCCTCGAACACCGGCCGTACCGCTTCCGCGAGGACGCGCGGATCGAGGTGCTGTTCCCCGACGACCCGCGGGACCTGCTGCCGCACTCGACCGCCCCGGCGGTGACGGAGGGCAGAACCCCGGGCCACCGGTCGAGGTGAACGCCCCGACGCCAGGGGCGCATTCGGCGTATCCGGGGCATCCCGGGAGATGTCTTCCGCATATTTGCGAGGTCTTCGAGATACCGGGGCCCCGGCTGCCGTAGCATCCCGGTACGGGCCTCCCCACCTGCTCCTCGGTCAACGTACGGACCATCCGGCGCAGTTGGCCCGCCTCGGGAGGAGACATGAAGCATCGCGGCAGACACCGGCGACGCAGGCGGGGCGCGGCACTGCGCGCCGCCCTGGCCGGGACCGCGCTCGCGCTCACCGCGACCGCCACGATCGTCAGCGCCTCGCAGGCCACGGTCGCCGAGGACCCCGGCGCCCTGAAGCCCCTGACCTCCACCGCCGCCACCGCCCGGTTGGGACTCCGGGAGCACCTGGTGCCCCGGCGCGCGCTCGACCGGCTCGCCTCGGCGGCGGGCGGCACCGTCGGGGTCGCGGACGTACTCCAGAACGCCGACCACACGCTGCGGGAGGCGGCCGACTGCGACTCCGGCGACCGGGACACGCTGCCGGTCACGCCGGCGGCCGACGAGGCGTACTGCTGGGACCCCACCGACACCCTCACCGACGACTGGCGTCCGGCCTCGGTGACCACCTCGTCGGACGCGGACGACGACGGCCTGTGGGGCGCCAACCGCGTCGTCCTCGCCGGCTGGACGCACTCCACCACCTCCGGTCCGGCCGCCTCCCGGGGCCTGGCCCGGATCGCCGTGGTGGACGCGAACGACCCGGCCCACCCCACCTACGCCTGGGTCCTGCTGACCGTGCCCAGCGCCGACGGCGGCACCTACCGGGGTCTGACCTCGCAGATCTCCGGAATGGCCTGGTACGAGAACAAGCTGCTGGTCACCACCACCCTGGGCAGCGCCGACGCGCTCTACGTCTACGACCTGAACCGCATCCAGCGGACCTCGGTCCTCACGGACGCGGTCGGCCGGGTCCGGGGCGGCTGGTCGGCCGACGGGTTCCGGTACGCGATGCCCGCGGTGGGCTGGTACAGCTTCGCCGCGGGAGCCTGCTCCGGGGACGGCGCGCCCTGTCCGAGCGCGCTCTCGGTGGACCGGGGGACGTCCCCGGACAGCCTGGTGCTCGGCGAGTGGACCACCGCGGGCGGCGACCGGCGGGCCGCCCGGCTGTGGCGGTACGCGTTCGACGAGAGGCCCGCGCGCGCCGGGCTGCTCGCCACCGACGCCGCCGGCCGGGTGGGAGCGGTGGAGGCGTACCGGACGGGGGCCTCCGAGATCCGGGGCGTCCTGTCGTACCGACCGCCGGGCGCGACCGGCTCCGAGTGGTACGTCGGCCATCTGCCCGGCGCCATGGACGGGCACGGCAGCCTGTGGCGCCAGGACACCGACGGCGCGCACGGCAGCCGCTGCGGCTCGGACGCCTCGCACCGCTGCTGGGCCGCGGGTACCGGTTCGCTGTCGTACGCGTCCGACACGGGCGAGGTGTGGTCGATCAGCGAGCGCATGCTGTTCTCGACGCCGCTGCGCTCGATCGACGCGTCGCTGAGCTAGCCGGCGTCGCCGCGTCGGACCCGGCGACGGGGCCGGCATCGACACCTCCGGGGCCGGGATGATTGCCTGGCCCCATGAGCAGCAGCGTCGTCGTGACCACCTGGTCCCTGGAGCAGACCTCCCCCGCCGACCTCGTCCCGGCCCCCGCCCCGGAGGGGGACGGGCTGCGGATCGTCCGCGCCGAGGTCCCCTCCCCCGAGTTCAGCCGCTTCCTGTACGCCTCGGTCGGCGGTGACATCCGCTGGACCGACCGGCTGGGCTGGAGCCACGCCCGCTGGCGGGAGCACCTGGAGCAGCCGGGCGTGGAGACCTGGGTGGCGCACGACCGCGGCACCCCCGCGGGCTACGTCGAGCTGGAGCCGCAGGACGACGGAGTCGTGGAGATCGTCTACTTCGGCCTGATACCGGCCTTCCGGGGCCGCCGGATCGGCGGTCACCTGCTCTCGTACGGCGCCGCCCGCGCCTGGGACCTGGCGGAGCGGTGGGCGGCGCGGCCCCCGACGAAGCGGGTGTGGCTGCACACCTGCAGCCTGGACGGCGAGCACGCGATGGCGAACTACCAGCGCCGCGGCTTCACGCTCTTCGACACCAAGGTCGAGGAGGCGCCGGACGTCCCGGCGCCGGGACCGTGGCCGGGAGCGTATCCCGACACCCCCCGGTAAACGCGGCCGGAGCGTGACACACGCCACCCGTCTCACTATGCAGAATAGATTGGTCCGAATCGCGGACGATGGTGGACTGGCCAGAGATCCGCGTGACACGCTTCCGTCATGTCTGGAACTGGAATCGCCTTGGTGAGTCGGCGGCACGTCGACCTCGGCCGCATGTCCAGCGCCATCTGTCCGGCGGGCTGAGAACACAGCACCGCCGCCCCCTCCTGCCCAGACACCGGGGCCTGCGCAGCGCCGCGCAGGCCTCCCCGTGCGCCCGTACGCGCAGGTCAGAGCCGCTTCCCGCCGGTCCCGAAGGACGTTCAACCATGGCCGCCACCCCACAGAACCCTGCCGCCTCCGCGCCCCGCCGCAAGGTGAGCCGTCACCGCGGCGAGGGGCAGTGGGCTATGGGTCACCACACCCCGCTCAACGGCAACGAACAGTTCAAGAAGGACGACGACGGTCTCAATGTGCGGACACGCATTGAGACGATCTATTCCAAGCGCGGCTTCGACTCGATCGACCCCAACGACCTGCGCGGCCGGATGCGCTGGTGGGGCCTGTACACCCAGCGCAAGCCCGGGATCGACGGCGGCAAGACCGCGGTCCTGGAGCCGGAGGAGCTGGACGACAAGTACTTCATGCTGCGGGTGCGGATCGACGGCGGCCGGCTCACCACCCGCCAGCTGCGGGTGATCGGCGAGATCTCGCAGGAGTTCGCGCGGGGCAGCGCGGACATCACCGACCGGCAGAACATCCAGCTGCACTGGATCCGCATCGAGGACGTCCCGGAGATCTGGAACCGGCTGGAGGCGGTCGGCCTGTCCACCACCGAGGCGTGCGGCGACTGCCCGCGTGTGGTGATCGGCTCGCCGGTCGCCGGCATCGCCGAGGACGAGATCATCGACGGCAGCTGGGCCATCGACGAGATCCACGACCGGTACATCGGCAGCAAGGAGTTCTCCAACCTGCCGCGCAAGTTCAAGACGGCGATCTCCGGCTCCCCGCTCCTGGACGTCGTGCACGAGATCAACGACGTGGCGTTCGTCGGTGTCGAGCACCCCGAGCACGGCCCCGGCTTCGACCTGTGGGTGGGCGGCGGCCTGTCCACCAACCCGAAGATCGGCGTCCGGCTCGGCGCCTGGGTGCCGTTGGCGGAGGTCCCGGAGGTCTGGGCCGGCGTGGTCGGCATCTTCCGGGACTACGGCTACCGGCGGCTGCGCACCCGTGCCCGCCTGAAGTTCCTGGTGGCCGACTGGGGCCCGGAGAAGTTCCGCCAGGTGCTCCAGGACGAGTACCTCAAGCGCGCGCTCGTCGACGGCCCCGCGCCCGCCGAGCCCGTGTCCCGCTGGCGGGACCACGTCGGCGTGCACCGGCAGCGGGACGGCAAGTTCTACGTCGGGTTCGCGCCGCGCGTCGGCCGTGTGGACGGCGCCACCCTGGCGAAGATCGCGGACCTCGCCGAGGCGCACGGCTCGGGCCGGGTGCGCACCACCGTCGAGCAGAAGATGATCGTCCTCGACGTCACGGAGGACCAGGTCGAGTCGCTGGTCGAGGCGCTGGAGGCGCTGGACCTGACCGCCAGGCCGTCCCCGTTCCGGCGCGGCACCATGGCCTGCACCGGCATCGAGTACTGCAAGCTCGCCATCGTCGAGACCAAGCAGCGCGGCAGCGCCCTGATCGACGAGCTGGAGCGCCGGCTGCCGGACTTCGACGAGCCGCTCACCATCAACCTCAACGGCTGCCCGAACGCCTGTGCCCGTATCCAGGTGGCGGACATCGGTCTCAAGGGCCAGCTGGTCCTCGACGACCAGGGCAACCAGGTCGAGGGCTACCAGGTGCACCTCGGCGGCGCGCTGGGCCTGGAGGCCGGTTTCGGCCGCAAGGTCCGCGGTCTCAAGGTGACCGCCGAGGAACTGCCGGACTACGTCGAGCGGGTGCTCAAGCGCTTCCAGGCGGAGCGCGCGGACGGCGAGCGGTTCGCCACCTGGGCGTCCCGCGCCGGCGAGGAGGCCCTCTCATGAGCGAGCGGGCCGCCCCCTTCTACTGCCCCTACTGCGGCGACGAGGACCTGCGTCCCAGCGACGAGGGCCACGGCGCCTGGGAATGCGCGGCCTGCAACCGCGCATTCCAGCTGAAGTTCCTCGGGCTGCTCGCCCGGGGGCTGAAGCACTCCGAAGCTGGAGGGGAACACATATGACCACGGCTCAGGAAGACCGCACGACAGACGAGTTGAAGGCGCTGGCCGAGCAGGCCGGGCGCGATCTCGAAGACGCCTCCGCCCTGGAGATCCTCCAGTGGGCGGTGGACACCTTCGGCAAGCGCTTCTGCGTGACCTCCTCCATGGAGGACGCGGTGGTGGCCCACCTGGCGTCCCGCGTCCGCAGCGGCGTGGACGTCGTCTTCCTCGACACCGGCTACCACTTCCCGGAGACCATCGGCACCCGGGACGCGGTCGAGGCCGTGATGGACGTCAACGTCATCACCCTCACCCCGCGTCAGACGGTCGCCGAGCAGGACGCCGAGTACGGCCCGAAGCTGCACGACCGCGACCCCGACCTGTGCTGCAAGCTGCGCAAGGTCCAGCCGCTGGAACAGGGTCTGACGAAGTACGCGGCCTGGGCGACCGGGCTGCGCCGCGACGAGTCCCCGACCCGCGCGAACACGCCGGTCGTCGGCTGGGACGAGAAGCGGCAGAAGGTCAAGATCTCGCCGATCGCCCGCTGGACCCAGGACGACGTGGACGCGTACGTCGCCGAACACGGCGTGCTGACCAACCCGCTGCTGATGGACGGCTACGCCTCCGTCGGCTGCGCCCCCTGCACCCGCCGGGTGCTGGAGGGCGAGGACGCGCGCGCCGGCCGCTGGGCGGGCCGGGCCAAGACCGAGTGCGGACTGCACGGATGACCGCGCATGCCCTTGAGGCGAACACGGAGGAGTTGCACGTGACGACCGGAGCCACCGTCTGGCTCACGGGTCTGCCGAGTGCCGGCAAGACCACCATCGCGTACGAGCTGGCGAACCGGCTGCGCGCGGAGGGCCACCTCGTCGAGGTGCTCGACGGCGACGAGATCCGCGAGTTCATCTCGGCGGGCCTCGGCTTCACCCGCGAGGACCGGCACACCAACGTGCAGCGCATCGGCTTCGTCGCCGAACTCCTCGCCCGCAACGGCGTCAAGGCACTGGTGCCGGTGATCGCGCCCTACGCGGACAGCCGGGACGCGGTACGGAAGCGCCACGCGGCGAACGGCACCGCCTATGTCGAGGTGCATGTGGCGACCCCGGTCGAGGTGTGCTCCGTACGCGACGTGAAGGGGCTGTACGCCAAGCAGGCCGCCGGTGAACTCACCGGTCTCACCGGCGTCGACGACCCGTACGAGGAGCCCGAGACGCCCGATCTGCGGATCGAGTCGCAGCACCAGACCGTGCAGGAGTCCGCGGCGAGCGTGTACGCCCTGCTCAGCGAGAGGGGACTGGCATGACGGCGACCGTGGCGACCCACGGGGAGGGCACCGACACCCCGTACGCCCTGTCCCACCTGGACGCGCTGGAGTCCGAGGCGGTCCACATCTTCCGTGAGGTGGCGGGCGAGTTCGAGCGGCCGGTGATCCTGTTCTCGGGCGGCAAGGACTCCATCCTGATGCTGCACCTCGCCCTGAAGGCGTTCGCCCCGGCTCCGATCCCGTTCTCCCTGCTGCACGTGGACACAGGGCACAACTTCCCCGAGGTCCTGGAGTACCGGGACCGCACGGTGGCACGGCACGGGCTGCGGCTGCACGTGGCCTCCGTGCAGGACTACATCGACCGCGGGGTGCTGCGCGAACGCCCCGACGGCACCCGCAACCCGCTGCAGACGCTGCCGCTCACCGAGAAGATCCAGAGCGAGCGCTTCGACGCCGTCTTCGGCGGCGGCCGCCGCGACGAGGAGAAGGCCCGCGCCAAGGAGCGGGTGTTCTCGCTGCGGGACGAGTTCTCCCAGTGGGACCCGCGCCGCCAGCGCCCCGAGCTGTGGAACCTCTACAACGGCCGGCACGCGCCCGGCGAACACGTCCGCGTCTTCCCGCTGTCCAACTGGACCGAACTGGACGTCTGGCAGTACATCGCCCGCGAGGGCATCGAACTGCCGGAGATCTACTTCGCGCACGAGCGTGAGGTGTTCCAGCGGGCCGGGATGTGGCTGACGGCCGGCGACTGGGGCGGCCCGAAGGACGGCGAGAGCGTCGAGAAGCGCCAGGTCCGCTACCGGACCGTCGGCGACATGTCCTGCACCGGCGCCGTGGACTCCGACGCGACCACGCTGGACGCCGTGATCGCCGAGATCGCCGCGTCCCGGCTGACCGAGCGCGGCGCAACCCGCGCCGACGACAAGCTCTCCGAGGCCGCGATGGAAGACCGCAAGCGCGAGGGGTACTTCTAGAGATGAGCACGACCACCACGGAACTCGGTCTGGACGAGACCACGCTGCTGCGGTTCGCGACCGCCGGCTCGGTCGACGACGGCAAGTCCACCCTCGTCGGACGGCTGCTGCACGACTCCAAGTCGGTCCTCACCGACCAGCTGGAGGCCGTCGAGCGGGTCTCCGCCAGCCGCGGCCAGGACGCGCCGGACCTCGCGCTGCTCACCGACGGGCTGCGCGCCGAGCGCGAGCAGGGCATCACCATCGACGTGGCCTACCGGTACTTCGCCACCCCGAAGCGCCGGTTCATCCTCGCCGACACGCCCGGCCACGTGCAGTACACCCGCAACATGGTCACCGGCGCCTCCACCGCCGAGCTGACCGTGATCCTGGTCGACGCCCGCAACGGCGTGGTCGAGCAGACCCGCCGGCACGCCGCGATCGCCGCCCTGCTGCGCGTCCCGCACGTCGTGCTCGCCGTCAACAAGATGGACCTGGTCGGCTACCAGGAGCCGATCTTCGCGGGGATCGCCGAGGAGTTCACGGCGTACGCGACCGAACTGGGCGTCCCCGAGGTCACCGCGATCCCGATCTCGGCGCTCGTCGGCGACAACGTCGTGGAACCCTCCGCGAACATGGACTGGTACGGCGGCCCCACCGTCCTGGAGCACCTGGAGACCGTCCCGGTCAGCCACGACCTGGCGCACTGCCACGCCCGGCTGCCCGTGCAGTACGTGATCCGCCCGCAGAGCGCGGACCACCCCGACTACCGGGGCTACGCCGGCCAGATCGCGGCCGGCACGTTCCACGTCGGCGAAGCGGTCACGGTGCTGCCGTCGGGCCGTACGACGACGATCTCCGGCATCGACCTGCTCGGCCGGCCGGTCGACACGGCGTGGACGACCCAGTCGGTGACCCTGCTGCTCACCGACGACATCGACGTCTCGCGCGGCGACCTGATCGTGCCGACCAAGGACGCCCCGGCGACCACCCAGGACGTCGAGGCGACCGTCTGCCACGTCGCCGACGCGCCGCTGACCGTCGGCCACCGGGTGCTGCTCAAGCACGGCACGCGCACGGTCAAGGCGATCGTCAGGGACATCCCGTCCCGGCTCACCCTCGACGACCTGTCCCTGCACCCGCACCCGGGCCGGCTCGTCGCCAACGACATCGGCCGGGTGAAGATCCGTACCGCGGAGCCGCTGCCGGTCGACTCCTACGCCGACTCGCGCCGCACCGGCTCGTTCATCCTGATCGACCCCGCCGACGGCACCACGCTCACCGCGGGCATGGTCGGCGAGTCGTTCGCGTCCCCCGAGCCCGTCAAGGACGAGCCCGAAGACGACGGCTGGGACTTCTGACATGAAGAGAACCGACGTCTACTCGACGTTCGCGAAGGAGGGCGGCCGCGTCGGCAGCGGTGCCCTCGGCAGCGGGCAGGGCGGGGTGGCGCGATGTGCGTGCTGACGTACGCGCACTGCCTGCGCGCCCTGGCCCCCCACCCGACGTCCCGGATGCGACGAAGACCTGCCGACCTCCCGGCCACGACCTGAGAGACCGTGACCGCCGGGCCAACGAGAGGAAAGCCTCCCGTGCCTGCCAACCGCTCCACACTTCTTCGCCGCGGCGTGGCCGTGGCCGCCGCGCTCCCCTTGCTCACGCTCGCCGCCTGCGGCTACGGGTCGAAGTCCACGACCGACAACGCCAAGGAGAAGGTCTCCGCCGGATCCTCGAAGATCGACGGCCTCGACTCCGTCAAGATCGGCTACTTCGGCAACCTCACCCACGGGACCGCGCTCGTCGCCCGTCAGCAGGGGTACTTCCAGAAGCAGCTGGGCGCCACCAAGGCGGCGTACCAGATCTTCAACGCCGGCCCCTCGGAGATCGAGGCCCTGAACTCGGGCTCCATCGACATAGGCTGGATCGGCCCGTCCCCGTCGATCAACGGCTACACCAAGTCGAACGGCAAGAGCCTGAAGATCATCGGCGGTTCGGCCTCCGGCGGGGTCAAGCTCGTCGTGAACCCGTCGAAGATCAAGTCCCTGAAGGACGTCAAGGGCAAGAAGATCGCGACGCCGCAGCTGGGCAACACGCAGGACGTGGCGTTCCTCAACTGGATCGCGGACCAGGGCTGGAAGGTCGACGCGAACACCGGCAAGGGCGATGTCTCGGTGGTCCGCACCGACAACAAGATCACCCCGGACGCCTACAAGTCCGGTGCCATCGACGGCGCCTGGGTGCCGGAGCCGACCGCTTCCAAGCTGGTCGCCGAGGGCGGCAAGGTGCTGCTCGACGAGTCGAGCCTGTGGCCGGACAAGAAGTTCGTGATCACGAACATCATCGTGCGGCAGCAGTTCCTCAAGGACCACCCGAAGGCCGTCGAGGCGGTGCTGAAGGCCTCGGTCGAGGCCAACAAGTGGATCAACGCCAACCCCGACCAGGCCAAGGCGGTGGCGAACAAGCAGCTGGAGGCCGACTCCGGCAAGGCGCTCAAGGCGAACGTACTGGACCCGGCGTGGAAGTCCATCCAGTTCACCGACGACCCGCTGGCCGCCACCCTCAACACCGAGGCGGAGCACGCCGTCAAGGCCGGCCTGCTGCAGAAGCCCGACCTGAAGGGGATCTACGACCTGACGATCCTCAACAAGGTCCTCAAGTCCGAGGGCGAGGCCACCGTCTCCGACGCCGGTCTCGGCAGCAGCTGACGGACCCCGACGAGATCCCAGGAGGTGACGACCATGGCCACGACCCTCGCCGAGGCCGGCGAGACCGTCGAGTACGCGGCGCGGCTCGAACACGTCTCCAAGTCCTTTGCCGGACCGGGTGGGCAGCAGCTCGTCCTGGACGACATCAGCCTCGATGTCGCGCCGGGCGAGTTCGTCACCCTCCTGGGGGCCTCGGGCTGCGGCAAGTCCACGCTGCTGAACCTGGTGGCCGGTCTGGACGCGCCGAGCACCGGAGCCATCGCGACGGACGGCCGCCCGGCCCTGATGTTCCAGGAGCACGCCCTCTTCCCTTGGCTGACCGCGGGCAAGAACATCGAACTCGCCCTCAGGCTGCGCGGCGTCCCGAAGAACGAGCGGCGCGGCAAGGCCGAGGAACTGCTCGAACTCGTCCGGCTGAAGGGCGCGTACGGCAAGCGCGTGCACGAGCTGTCGGGCGGTATGCGGCAGCGGGTGGCGCTGGCGCGGGCACTCGGCCAGGAGAGCAACCTGCTGTTGATGGACGAGCCGTTCGCGGCCCTCGACGCCATCACGCGGGACGTGCTGCACGACGAACTGACCCGGATCTGGGCGGAGACCGGGGTGTCCGTCCTGTTCGTCACGCACAACGTGCGCGAGGCGGTACGGCTGGCCCAGCGGGTCGTCCTGCTGTCGTCCCGGCCGGGCCGGATCGCGCGTGAGTGGACGGTCGGCATCCCGCAGCCGCGTCGCATCGAGGACGCCCCCGTGGCCGAACTGTCGCTTGAGATCACCGACGTACTGCGGGGGGAGATCCGTCGTCATGGCCAGCACTGAGACCACGCCGACCCAGGATGCCGGGAGTGTCGAGGCGGGCCTCGACGCGCTGGAGACCTCGGTCGTCGGGCGGCCGCCCTTCAGCCAGACCCTCCGGAACAAGATCCTGCCACCGGTCATCGCCGTCGCGGTGGTGCTGGTCGCCTGGACCCTGCTGTACCCGGTCGTCGACGACCCGTCGAAGCTGCCCTCCCCCGCCGACGTCTGGAGCGCGGTCGAGGACCAGTGGGTCAAGGGGACCCTGCTCAGCTACATCTGGGGCAGCGTCTCCCGCGGTCTGCTGGGCTTCCTGCTCGCGCTGGTGATCGGCACGCCGCTGGGCCTGGTGGTGGCGCGGGTGAAGTTCGTCCGCGCGGCCTTCGGCCCGATCCTGTCCGGCCTCCAGTCGCTGCCCTCGGTCGCCTGGGTGGCGCCGGCGGTCATCTGGCTGGGGCTGAACAACTCGGTGATGTTCACGGTGATCCTGCTGGGCGCCGTGCCCTCCATCGCCAACGGTCTGGTGTCG
The DNA here is from genome assembly GCF_040703965.1 of Streptomyces sp. NPDC006655. NCBI lineage: Bacteria > Bacillati > Actinomycetota > Actinomycetes > Kitasatosporales > Streptomycetaceae > Streptomyces > Streptomyces sp. NPDC006655. The sequence continues at coordinate 102,974 of NZ_JBEYJU010000007.1, forward strand.
GGAGTCGACCAGGTGCCCCCGCTGTTCCTGCGGGCGGGCCGCACCCTGGGCGCCACGGGCCTGCGCGGCACCTGGCACATCGTGATGCCGGCCGCGCTGCCCGGCTACGTGGCCGGTCTGAAGCAGGGCTGGGCGTTCTCCTGGCGTTCGCTGATGGCCGCCGAGATCATCGCCCAGTCGCCGGACATGGGCATGGGCCTCGGTCAGCTCCTTGAGGTGGGCCGTACCAACAGCGACATGGCGACGGTCTTCCTGGCCATCCTGCTCATCCTGTTCGTCGGCATCGCCATCGACCTGCTGATCTTCAGCCCGCTGGAGCGCTGGGTGCTGCGCAGCCGCGGTCTGCTGGTGAAGAGCTGAGGTACGTCCATGCACAGGAAGCCGGTTCGCCCCGTCCTCGTGGTGATCGCCCACGGCAGCCGTGATCCGCGGCACGCGGCGACCGTGCACGCCCTGGTGGAGCGGGTGCGGTCGCTGCGGCCCGGGCTGCGCGTGGAGACCGGCTTCCTGGACTTCAACATCCCGTCCGTGCACGGAGTACTGGAGTCACTGGCGGCGGAGGGCGTCCGGGACGTCGTCGCTCTCCCCCTCCTGCTCACCCGCGCGTTCCACGCGAAGGCCGACATCCCGGCCGTGTTGCGGGACGCGCCGCCGCAGCTGCGGATCCGGCAGGCGGACGTGCTGGGCCCGTCCCCGCTGCTCCTTTCGGCCCTGGAACGGCGGCTGTACGAGGCGGGGCTGAGCCCCGCCGACAAGTCCTCGACCGGGGTCGTCCTGGCCTCGGCGGGGTCCAGCGACCCGGAGGCGATCGCGGTGATCGCGGACATCGCGCGGGAGTGGCGGGGCACCGGCTGGTGCGCCGTGCGGCCCGCGTTCGCCTCTGCCTGCCTCCCCCGCACCGAGGAAGCGGTACGCGAACTCCGGGAGCTGGGTTGCGCCCGGGTCGCCGTGGCCCCGTACGTCCTCGCGCCCGGCTTCCTGCCCGACCGGATCGCCCGGGGCGCGGCCGAGGCGGACCTTCTGGCCGAGGTGCTGGGTCCGGCGCCGGAGGTGGCGCGCGTGCTCCTCCAGCGGTACGACGCGGCCCGCCTGCCGGCGCTGGCGGCCGTGGGAGCCTGACGCCGCGGGAGCCTGACGGGTCGGTGTTCGCGGTCCGGCGCTCCCCTGTCCGTCGGACCGCGAACAACCGGCCCACGGCGGACCGCCCTTGCGGGCGCTCGCCGCCGTGGCCGGCTCTTCTTACTGCGTCGTGCGGGGCGAACGTGTCACACCTGGGGCATTACCGGTTCAGTTCCCAACGACTTGTCCCTGCGGGGCTGTTGACCCGGTCGTCGCGGTCACCGTGGCCGCGGGGCCGACACCGGCCGCGGTGACGGCGGCGACGGTCACGGTGTAGCGGGTGCCGGGCAGCAGGCCGCCGATCACCCGGAACATGCCCTTGGCGGACGCCTGGGTGACCAGGACGTCCCGCCCGGTGACCTCGACGGGGTCGCGGCCGTCGGAGACGGTGACCCGGTAGCCGGTCACCCTGGCGTCGCCGGTGTCGGTGGGCGGCGTCCAGGCGAGGGTGGCCGCAGTGGCCGCCGTGCGCAGTTTCGGGCCGGTCGGCGCGGCCGGGAGGGTGTGCGCGGCGGTCGGGGCCAGCGGTGCCGAGGCGAGTGAGGGGGCGCTCTCGCCGTGGGCGTTGCGGGCGGTGACCGTCACGGTGACGGGGGTCGCGGGGACGCCGAGGCGGATCAGGGCGGTCCGCTTGAACTCGGCCGCGGAGACGCTTGCTTCGCCGACCTGACGGCCAGCCGTGTCGTAGGCCCTGGCGGTGTAGCCCGTCACCGGTGAACCCCCGTCCGCGAAGGTGGGGTTGAAGGTGACCCAGAGCGCGTCGGCACCGGCGGTGCCGGTCCCGACCCGGGAGGGCGCCTCGGGAACGGAGACGGCGCCGATCCGGCGGTCGAGCAGGTGCCGGTAGGCGGGTTCGAGTCCGGCGGCGTCCAGGACGGCCGCCGGCACGTCCGAGAGCCCTGCCATGATCTGGTTGCCGGTGGTGACCAGGCCCTTGTTGTCGCCGTCGGCCGTGCCCTCCTCCCACCAGTTGTCCTTGACCAGGGTCGGGTCGTTGTTGCCGAGGCCGTCGCGGTAGTCGGTGTGCCGGGAGGCGACGTTGGCGTAGGAGGCGTGGTAGAGGACGTTGCCCTCGACGGTCTCGTAGGTGCAGCCGTTGTCGGTGTAGACGCTCTTGCCCAGACCCCACTGGTCGTGGATGACGTTGCCGGTGACCTTCTCGCCGTCGGCCAGGGAGGTGCCGGTCAGACCCTGGGTGTAGACGCCGCCGCCGTCGTCGAGCATCTGCATGTAGTCGTGAATCAGGTTGTTCCGAACGGTGTTGTCGTGGCTGGGGTTGGGCGTGGCCGGGTCGCCGATCTTGTCGGGCCAGCCGCCCCAGCCCAGGGAGACGGCCGAGTAGCCGACGTGGTCGATCTGGTTGTGGGCGATGGTGTCGTGCTGCGTGTAGCCGTTGAGGATCGCCACTGCGCCGTGGTACTCGCGGGGCAGCCCGTAGAGGTGGTTGTCGGTCACCTGGACACCGGAGGCGGGCGTCTGCCCGTCGACCCCGCCGATCTCGACGCCGTTGCCGGAGATGTCGGTGAAGATGCTCCCGCTGACCGTGGAGTCCGCCGTGCCCGCCCCCAGTTCGAGGCCGGACGCGCCGAGGTGGGCGAAGACGTCGTCGGCGAAGCCGATGCGCTGCCCGTAGGCGAACGACACGTTGCCCGGCATCTTCGTCCAGGACGCGAAGGGGCAGGTGCCGCCCTCGACGTACTGGCACAGCCCCTGGGTGGCCCAGCCCCGGTCCCCGGTGACGGTGTAGCCGGCCTGGATCTCGGAGAAGCCCTCCGGGCCGCTCGGCGTCAGCCAGGTCGCGTAGCCGAACTCGATGTCCCGGAAGACGATGTCGTGCACGGGTGCGTCCGCCGTGCCCCGTCCCTCGACCAGCTTCTCGGCGGCCGCCGCCTCGACGTCGGCGCGGGACAGGCGCTCGCCCTTGCGGGGCAGGTAGTAGACCCGGTGCGCGCTCTTGTCGAGGTACCACTCACCGGGCTGGTCGAGCAGTTCGTAGGCGTTCTCGACGTACGACGGCTTGCCGCCGTCGGTGAGTTTCCCGGGGCCGACCATGCTGACGGTGCGGCCGGGGATGTCGGGGAACTCCACGCGTTTGTTGGAGTTGTCCCAGCAGGGCTGGGTCATGGTGATCGTGGTTCCCTCGGCGGCGGCGACCCGGCAGCGCGGCTCGGTCCACTGCCCGAGTCCGTTGCGCTCCACGTTCCACAGCGCCTCGCCGCTGGTGTACACGAACTCCGCGTCGGCGGGGTGCTTCCAGTGGGCGATCGTGTCGGAGGACGCGGTGTAACCGGTGGCGGTCTGGGTGAGGGTGACGGGGACGGCTCCGCGGGCCCGTTGGGCGCGCACCCCGTCGACGTACAACTGCCGGGTGTCCAAGAGCCCTCGGGGAGCCGGCGCGGACCACAGCCCGGCGCGGCCCGGCACCCGCCGCCAGCCGGTCACCCGGCGGCCGCCGCTGATCAGGGTGGCGTCGCCGGTGCCCTGCCAGATCACCCGGTGGCCGTTGCCGCCGGAGTCACGGGCGTCCAGGACCAGGGGCCCGGTGCGGCGGTAGGTGCCCGGGGCGAGGTGGACGGTGAGGTCGGCGCGGAGTCCGGCGGCCCTGGCCCGGACCAGGTCACGGGCGCGGTCGAGGGTGCGGACGGGGCTTCGTGCGGTCCCGGCGGCGTGGTCGTCGCCGGTGGGTGAGACGTAGACGTCGGAGGAGACCTTGGCCGTGGCCCCGGTTTCGGCCCGGCCCGCGGCGGCCGAGGCGGCGAGGCCCGGGGTGCCGAGGGCGAGCGCGGATGCGACGAGGGTGACGAGGGCGGCTCTTCGGTGCGTGGGCATGTACCCCTCCCGTGGGATCAGCCTGGAACCAACCCCGGGGAAGGTAGGAGCATTTGGATGCCTCGGTCAATGAATGTGACGGGATTCCTCGCGACAGCCCGGACAAGTCCCGTGATTCATCGGATCAGTGGTGTCGCGGCACCGCATGTCAGCCGGTCAGCTCGACCAGCTTGAGGACGGTGTTCCAGTTCCTGGTGGTGGCGATCAGCCCCTTGTTGACCCGGGACCGGGACAGCGCCTCCGCCAGCTTGGAGCGGCCGATCCCGTCCGGGGCGTACAGGTACAGCGCCCGGTCCCCGAGGCGGAACTCCTCAGGGAGGTGGACGGCCGGGTCGATGCCCGCGTAGCGCTCCGCGGCGACCGGCCCGGAGAAGTAGGTGACGTGCAGCTGCTTCGCCTCCAGCGCGGCGGCCGGGAAGGGGCAGGCCTCGGCGACCGCCTTCAGGTAGGCGTGGTCACGGACCAGCACGTCGACGGAGAAGCCGAACCGCTCCTCGATCGCCCCGGTCAGCTCCGCCGCCAGGAAGTCCGCGTCCCCGCGGTCGGAGGCGAAGACCGCCTGCCCGCTCTGCAGATAGGTCCCGACGCGGTCGTGGCCGAGCCCGGTCATCAGCCCGCGCAGTTCGGCCATCGGGAGCTTCTTCTTGCCGCCCACGTTGATACCGCGCAGCAGCGCCGCATAGGTCGTCATTCGAACACTTTAGAACGGCCGTCGTGCCCGGTGGGGGTGGGCACGACGGCCGTGCCGGGCAACCCGGACTGCCGCTGACTCTGGCCGATCGCACCGGCCCGGAACCCTACTTCGCGTTCTACGGGCCGGGCTGGTCCGTCGCGACGCCAACCCGGCATAGCGAGAAGCCCCCGGCTTCAGCCGGGGGAGGAGTCACGAAGCAGATGGGCGTGGGCCTGGGCCTGGCGGCGGCTGTCCTCATCGACGCGACGGTCATCCGTGGCGTGCTGCTCCCGGCGGTGATGGCACTGCTCGGTGAGCGCAACTGGTACCTCCCGAACTGGCTGCGGTGGCTGCCGGGCCTGTCCCACGACGAGTCGCCGGAGCCGGTGGCGCCCCCGGCGACGCGCGGCGAGCAGGACCGACTGCCGGTCTGAGCACCTCTGGGCGCAGGGCCCGTCGGCCACCGGTGAGCCGACGGGCCCGACATGTCGACCACGGCTGAGGATCGGCTGAGCCAGCCACGGTCACCGGCATGCGTCCTGTCGGAGCAGCCATCTGTGGGCCGCGGCCAGAACCTCGTCCTGGTTGCGCACCCCTGGGCGCGGATCCTCGACGATCTCTTCATCCGGCTGGACCGCCGCGTCGTAGGTACGACCCGTGCGGTCCGCGTCCTTGGCCTCCGTCAAGAACAGCATCGCTCCGTCGGACAGGCGGTAGGACTTGTTCCCCGTGGGAACGCCGTAGGTCTGCTCACCGAAGGACCGGGTGTCCGGACGCCCTTTGAAGGCCACCACCACCGCTTCCCCCGCACTGGCGGTCCGCCGGCCGGTCAGAACAGCGACCGGTGGCAGGCTCCTGGTCAAGGGTCGGCCAGCGCCCCAGCCGGCCGGATCCCGGCCCTCGTACGGAGCACCGTTTCTGATGGACCAGACGGACTTCATGCCGTCGGCACCCACGAACATGCCGACTCTGCCATCGCCCAGGACGGGCCCGACGACGGCCAGCATCGGCCACATGTTGCCGCCCGTATCCGAACGCAGATCCACCACCCAGCCGCAGGGCTCCGCCCGGTCCGCCTTCGTCACGTCATCTCGGCCCTGCCGCACGTACTCGTCGTACGTCTTGTGAGATCCCTGCACTCCGGGGAGAGAGATGTAGCCGATGCCGTTCTCCAGTGAGCGGCCCTGCGGGCCTTCGAGGTTGCCCGCAGGGGACCCCAGGTTCTCCTTCGCCTGCTCCGGCTCCCAGAAGGTGCTATGGCTATCCCCCAGAGACCGCAACGCCGCGCCGATCGCCCCGTAGGTGTCCGCCGGTGTCCGCGCAGCATGCGCCTGCTCGTATGCCCTGCTCCGCACGTCCTTCCAGTCGACTTGGCGCCGGCGAAGGGAATGCTCTTCCATGATGCTCAGCGCCTTCGACAAGTACGTCCGTGCCGCGGGCGCCATGCCGTCACCGGGTGACTCCTGCGAACGACTTGTGCACCCCGTCGCGGCGGCGGCGACCGCGACCAGCCCCGCACAGGCCGCCATACGCCGTGAACCTCCCCGTCCCATCCGGCCCCCGTCCTCGGCTCCGGAAGCGACCTTAACGCTGACAAGGCACCATGCACGCGGTCCGGCCTCCGTGGATGCGAGACTGGCCGCCGGACGACGGGCGCGCGCGGGCGCGCGGGCAGCGGGCACGGGAGGCGGACGGTGGACGAGGCAAGGGCGCGGGACGTGCTGGCCGCTGCGGACGTTCTGCCCGGTGCGGCGGCCGGTGCCTCGCTCCTGGCCCTGGGCGAGAACGCGGTGTTCGGCGCCGGGGACCTGGTGGTGAAGGTCGGCCGGGACGCCGAGCTGCTGGACCGGGCCCGGCGCGAGCTGGAGATCGCCGGCTGGCTGGCGGAGGCCGGGGTGCCGGCCGTACGGGCCGCCGAGCCGAAGGCACGGCTCTTCGAGGGCCACCCGGTGACGGTGTGGCACCGGCTGCCGGATCCGGTACGGCCGGCCGAACCGCGCGATCTTGCCGAACTGCTGCGGACCGTGCACGCACTGCCCTCGCCTCCTTTCGGGCTGCCGCCCCGCGAGCTGCTGGGCGGAGTGGAGCGCTGGCTGCGGCTCGCCGGCGACGCGATCGACCCCGCCGACGCGGCGTACCTCCGGGAGCGCCGGGACGGTTTCGCGGCGGCCGCGGCCGCGCTGACGCCGCGTCTGACGCCGGGCCCGATCCACGGGGACGCGCTGCCGCGCAATGTGCACGTCGGGCCGGACGGCCCGGTCCTGGTCGACCTGGAGACCTTCTCCTCGGACCTGCGCGAGCACGACCTCGTGGTGATGGTGCTGTCGCGGGACCGGTACGGTCTGCCGACCGCGGCCTACGACTCCTTCACCGAGACCTACGGCTGGGACGTGCGGGAGTGGGAGGGGTGCTCGGTGCTCCGCGGAGCCCGGGAGACGGCCAGCTGCGCGTGGGTCGCCCAGCACGCCCCGACCAACCCGAAAGCGCTGGCAGAGTTCGAACGCCGGGTGGCGTCGCTACGGGAGGGCGACGAGTCGGTGCGCTGGTACCCCTTTTGAGGAGCGCCTTTTGAGGAGCGCCCCGAAGGGGCGCGGGGAACTGCGCGCCCAGCCCCCACCGGCCCGCGGCCGACGAACCACGTAACCGGCCCGTCACTCACACGACGTCGGCCAGCTCCCGCAGGGGCCACGCCCCGTCCACCACCGCGTCCGCGTCCCCCTTGCGGCGCAGGAACTGCTGGAAATCCGCCGCCCACTGCGCGTACCAGTCCACCTGACGCCGGTGCAGCTCCACCGGCCCCAGCGCCGCGATCTTCGGGTGGCGCTCGGCTATCGCACCGGCCAGGCGCGCCGCGGCGAGCGCGTCGGCGCAGGCGTTGTGCGCGGCGGTGAGGGTGATGCCGTACTCGGCGCAGACCGCTTCCAGGTTGCGCTTGCCGCGGCGGTAGCGGTCCACCCAGCGGTCGATGGTGTAGGGGTCGACGACCGGTGCGGGGTCGAGGCCGCCGAGGCGGTCGCTGAGGGACGGCAGTCCGTGCCGGCGCAGTTCCGCCGAGAGCAGGGTGAGGTCGAAGGTCGCGTTGTAGGCGACGACCGGGACGCCCGTCTTCCAGTAGCCGGTGAGGACGTTCGCGAGGGCGTCGGCGACCTGGTCGGCCGGTCTGCCCTCGGCCGTCGCGCGTTCGTTGCTGATGCCGTGCACCGCCACCGCGTCCGCCGGGATCTCCACGCCCGGATCCGCCAGCCATTCCCGGCGGCCCAGTTCCTGCCCGGCCCGGACCTCGATCACGGCCCCCGTGACGATCCGCGCCTCGCGTGGATCGGTACCCGTCGTCTCCAGGTCGAAGCCGATCAGGAGCTCCTGGTGCCAGCCCATCGGCGGCCCCCCTTCTTGGTGGTGCTTTCCCCCAGTGGTCTCCACCCTCGCATGCGCCACTGACAATCAGAGGACCGCGTTCCGCTTACCGGCGCGGATCTCCCTCGCACCGCCGTCAGGACACCGGACGCGAATCCGCCCAAGCCATCTCGAACTCCTCGCGGTACGTGGGGAAGAGACCCGTTTCCACCGGGTCGTCCGACTTGACCACCTTGTTACCGTTGCGCAGTACCAGCACCGGCGACTCCATCCCGCGGGCGCCGCGCAGGTAGGACTGGATGATCGCGATGCCGTCGGCGCCGTCGCCGTCCACCAGGTAGGCGGAGAACCGGGGCGTGTCGTCGTACACCTGGATCTCGAAGGCGCCGGGGTCGCGCAGCCGGGAGCGGACCCGGCGCATGTGGAGGATGTTCATCTCGACCGAGCGGGCCAGTTCGCCCCGCTTCATCCCCAGTTCTCGCTCGCGGCGCTTGACGGCGCTGGAGGCCGGGTTGAGGAAGAGCAGGCGGATCCGGCAGCCGGTCTCCGCGAGGCGGACCAGGCGGCGGCCGGAGAAGTTCTGCACGAGCAGGTTGAGGCCGATGCCGGTGGCGTCCAGCCGGCGGGCCGCGCCGAAGAGGTCCTCGGCCGGGAACTGGCGCATCAGGCGCACCCGGTCGGGATGGACCGCGACGACGTCGGCGTACCGGTCGCCGACGAGGTCCTCGACCGCGTCCACCGGCAGCCGGCGCGCGGAGGGCACGTCGCCGCCGGCGCCGAGCATCTCCAGGAGCCGGGCGGAGGCGCGTTCGGCCTGGTCGAGGACGGCACCCGACAGGGCGCGGTTGCGGGAGACGACGTTCCGCGTCACTTCCAGCTCGTCGAGGGCGAGTTCGACGTCCCGGCGCTCGTCGAAGTAGGGCTCGAAGCAGGGCCAGTGCTGCACCATCAGCTCGCGCAGCTGCGGCAGGGTGAGGAAGCTGAGCACGTTGTCGTCGGCGGGGTCGAGCAGGTAGCCCTTGCGGCGGCTGACCTCGCGGACCGCGACCGCCCGCTGGACCCACTCCTGGCCGGCCGGACCGGCCGCGGCGACCACCCACTCGTCGCCGTGGACGGGTTCGTAGACGGGCCGCAGCACGGCGGCCACGACGGCGCGCATCCGCTGTTCGACGAGGTTCAGCCAGACGTAGGCCCGGCCCGCCCGCTGGGCGCGCGTACGCACCTCGAGCCAGGCGTCGGCGTCCCACTCCAGCTCCGGGCCGATGGAACCCGTGGCGTCCATCGGCCGGGCCAGGGACACCGCGCCGGGCGGGACGTCTGTGGAGTTCCCCTCGTGACCCTCGTCACCAGGGGGCAGCTCCAGGCCTCCCGAGCCCACCCGTGCACCGCCTTCCGCTCCCCCGAGCTCTCCCCATGCCAACGATCAAGGAAGGGTACTCCGGGAGTGGTCGGCGGTGCAGCCGGATGGACAGGTCGTTTCTCAACTACCGTTTCCGGGCTGACCGTTCTGATCGGCGAGGGCGGCCGGCGTGAGCGGATTCATAGCGGTGACGTCCCGCGGGGCGATGGCGAAGCCCTGCCAGTGGACCGGCATCGGCTGCTGGTCCTCGTCGCGCGCGATGTGGTGGAAACCGACGTTCACCCAGACCACGGGGTTGGTGAGGGTCTGCCCGTCGACCCACTGGTCGACGTTCTTGGGGTGGCCGTTCGCGCAGCCCGGGTTGTTGCTGGCGAACTGCTCGCACGCGTCGTACTGGGTGAAGTAGACGTCGTGCTTGGTGAAACCGTGACCCGGGTACTTGTTGGTGGCGCCCTGGACGATCTCGTACGAACGGGCGTGGCCGTCCTTGTTCTTGCCGGCCGTGCTGACCACGCGCCACCAGCGCATGTTCTTGGAGTCGCCGGCGAGTTCCTTGGTGACGCTGGTGCGGGTGGTCCGGTTGGTCGGCGCCTCCTGTCCGCGCGCCGGTGCGCTGACCACCGAGTCGTACTGTTCGACACGGCTCTTGGAGGAGCCGTCGAGGTCGAAGTCCAGCTTCCAGAACACGTTGTGGCTGTGGCTGGTGGCGTAGGCGTGGGCGCCCTTGCCGATCGGCCAGCCGCGGCCGTCACCGGCGTCGTAGTCGCCCGGCGAGAGGCTGCCGGTGGCACCGACGTTCATGTTGATCGTGCCGTCGTCCTGGAAGCGCCACTCGGTCATGTACTCGTACCAGCCGACCTTGTTGACGCTGTAGACCAGCAGGTCCTTGCCCTGCTGCTGGTACACCCGGTTGCCGGTGTCGGCCTGCATCCGGTACGCGTGGCCCCGGGAACGGGTGGTGGTGCACAGTCCGTCGACGTTCGGGTGCGCCGGGTCCCACGCGTCGGGCACCTTGACGGTCCTGATGGTGCCGCCGGGGCACTCGGCCGGATCCAGCGGCATCAGGCCCTGGGCGAAGCCGAAGCCGGTCAGGTCGTCGTACTCGACGCTGCCGTCGTCGTAGGGGACGTCGATCTGGGCGAGTCGCGCGCTGGAGAGGACCTTGATGGGGGCGGCCTCGCCCTTGGGCTGGTAGGAGATGTGCTCCAGGACCAGGCCGGCCTTGCTGTCGTAGCGCCAGCACATCCGCCAGGTGGTGCCGGTGGAGAGCTTCTGCTCGATGCGGTAGGCGGCGGAGCAGTCGGCGGCGGCCGCCGCGGCCGCCCTGGGCTGGGCGACGGCCGGTCCGGCCGCCGTGGTGGCGCCGGCCGCCAGCGCGGCGGCGGACAGGCCCACGGCGGCCGTCCTGCGGGCACGGCGGATTCTGTTCGGGTGCATGACGAGGTGACTCCTGGTACGGGAGATGCCGAGTGGAGGGTGAACGGGGAGCCGGGCTCAGCGGCCGAGCTTCACGACCTTGCGCGCGCTCAGGTCGACGATGAACGACCTGGCGTCGATCCACGGCCCGTTCTTCACCTTCGGGAAGAGCCGCACGCAGCGGTGTGCGCCGCACGTGTCGAGCGCGGCCGGCTGGGCGCCGGGGACGGCGCGGTAGACCGCGCTGTTGAGCAGCAGCTGCCGCTCGGGGTCGGTCAGCTGCTGACCGGTGGCGTCCTTGAAGTCCGCCTTCAGGCCGGCGCCGAGCGGGTCGGCGATCAGCAGCCTGAGGGCTTCGACGTTCTCGTCGTGGCTGAGCGGCGGCTGGACGCCCCGCCGGGTGGTGGTCCGCTCGACCTTGCCGCTGGCGAGGTCGACGGTCCGGGTGACGAGGCTGTCGTCGCGGTAGTCGTAGAACGTGACGTCCGCGCGGCGCGGTGCGTTCGCGCTGTCCAGTTCGTCCGCGTCCGGCTCGGCGAGGTCGACGCTGAGCCGCTGCGGGCCGCGGCGGCCCTCGACGTTCTCGCCGGCGTCGACCATCTGCCGGCTCAGGGCGAGCTGTTCGACGCGCCGGGTCTCGTCGTCGGTCAGCGGGTCACTGCCCGTGCCCTTCGCGCCCTCGGCGGGCGCCTGTTCCACCACGCCGCCCTTGACGGCGTCCTGCCCCTGGCCCGCCTGCCGCGCGGCGACCGCCCCGGTCCCGTCACGCCCCTGCGGTTCGTCCGCCCCCGCCGTCCCCGGCAGGGTGATCCCGACCATCACGGCGGTCCCCGCCACCGCCAGTCCCGCACCGGCCACCACCTTGCCCAGATGGCGGTGCACTATTTTGCGCACATCTTCCCCCTACTCCCCCTTGGTCATCGGGAGTACGTGTCTGCCCCACTGGTTCGGCACACTTCGCCCCACGGGGCGCTGTGTGCACTGGTCGCGGGGTAAGAGGGGCGTAAGACAGGAGGGGTTCCATTACTTTCGGGCAGACTCATGACCAAGGCGCCCTCGGGCGTAACGCACACCTGGAAGAGTCGACTTCATGCAGGTCTGGCCTGGAGAGGCATATCCGCTCGGCGCGACGTACGACGGCGCCGGGACCAACTTCGCGGTGTTCACCGAGACCGCGGACCGAGTGGAGCTGTGTCTGCTGCACGACGACGGCTCCGAGACGGCCGTGGAGCTGCGCGAGAGCGACGCCTTCGTACGGCACGCGTACCTGCCGGGCGTGATGCCCGGCCAGCGCTACGGCTTCAGGGTGCACGGCCCGTACGACCCCGGGCGCGGGCTGCGCTGCAACTCGGCGAAGCTGCTGCTCGACCCGTACGCGAAGGCGGTCAGCGGGTCGGTGCGCTGGGGCGAGGAGGTGTACGGCTACCACTTCGACGATCCCGACAAGCGCAACGACCTGGACTCCGCGCCGCACACCATGACGTCGGTGGTGATCAACCCGTACTTCGACTGGGGCGACGACCGCCGGCCACGCACCGAGTACCACCACACGGTGATCTACGAGGCCCACGTGAAGGGCCTGACCATGCGCCACCCGGGCCTGCCCGAGGAACTGCGCGGCACCTACGCGGGTCTCGCGCACCCGGCGCTGATCGAGCACCTGGTGGAGCTGGGGGTGACCGCGCTGGAGCTGATGCCGGTCCACCAGTTCGTGAACGACCACCGGCTGGTCGACATGGGCCTGAACAACTACTGGGGCTACAACACCATCGGCTTCTTCGCCCCGCACAACGCGTACGCCTCCTGGGGCGACCGCGGCCAGCAGGTGCTGGAGTTCAAGTCGGCGGTCCGGGCGCTGCACGAGGCCGGGATCGAGGTGATCCTGGACGTGGTCTACAACCACACCGCCGAGGGCAACCACCTGGGTCCGACGCTGTCCTTCAAGGGTCTGGACAACCCGTCGTACTACCGGCTGACCGACGATCCGCGCTACTACATGGACACCACCGGCACCGGGAACTCGCTGCTGATGCGGTCCCCGCACGTGCTCCAGATGATCATGGACTCGCTGCGGTACTGGGTGACCGAGATGCACGTCGACGGCTTCCGCTTCGACCTCGCGGCGACCCTCGCACGGCAGTTCCACGAGGTGGACCGACTGTCGTCGTTCTTCGACCTCGTGCAGCAGGACCCGGTGGTCTCCCAGGTGAAGCTGATCGCCGAGCCCTGGGACGTGGGCGAGGGCGGCTACCAGGTGGGCAACTTCCCGCCGCTGTGGACCGAGTGGAACGGCAAGTACCGCGACACCGTGCGCGACCTGTGGCGCGGCGAGCCGCGCGCGCTCGCGGAGTTCGCGTCCCGGCTGACCGGCTCCTCCGACCTCTACCAGGACGACGGCCGCCGACCGCTGGCCTCCATCAACTTCGTGACCTGCCACGACGGCTTCACCCTGCACGACCTGGTGGCGTACAACGAGAAGCACAACGAGGCCAACGGCGAGGACAACCGGGACGGCGAGAGCCACAACCGCTCGTGGAACTGCGGGGTCGAGGGGCACACCGACGACCCCGGCGTCCTGGAACTGCGCGCGCGGCAGATGCGCAACTTCATCGCCACGCTGATGCTGTCCCAGGGCGTGCCGATGATCGGTCACGGCGACGAGTTCGCGCGTACCCAGCAGGGCAACAACAACGCGTACTGCCAGGACAACGAGCTGTCCTGGGTGGACTGGCCGGCTCCCGAGGACGACACCGGGCTGCTGGCCTTCACGCGCGCCATGGCGCGGCTGCGCAAGGAGCACCCGGTCTTCCGGCGCCGCCGCTTCTTCCACGGCCGGCCGGTGGAGGGCACCCACGACGAGCTCTCCGACATCGCCTGGTTCACCCCCGAGGGCCATGAGATGACCCAGCAGGACTGGGACTCGGCGCAGGCCTCGGCCCTGACGGTGTTCCTCAACGGCAACGCGATCTCGGAACCGGGGGCGCGCGGGGAGCGGATCGCCGACGACTCGTTCCTGCTGATGTTCAACGCGTCCCCGGAGCCGCTGGAGTTCGTGGTGCCGGTGAACCACGGACGGCAGTGGGAGGTGGTGGTCGACACGGCGTCGGCCGAGGGGGTGCCGCCGGGGCGGGAGGTGGACGCGGGGGCGAAGCTGACGCTGGTGGAGCGGAGCCTGACCGTCCTGAAGAGGCCGGCGTAGGCATGTGCGCCACGCAGGCACGACCGGACCCCACCGAACCGCACCGTGACACGAATCCCGACGAGACGGGTACATACGTCCGCATGACAGCCGAGCGAACCGCCCCCGCCGTGCCGACCTCCACCTACCGGCTCCAGCTCCAGCCCGACTTCCCCTTCTCGGCCGCCGAGGCCGCGGTGCCCTACCTCGCCTCGCTCGGTGTCTCCCACCTCCATCTCTCCCCCGTCCTGGAGGCCGTCCCCGGCTCCACGCACGGCTACGACGTCGTCGACCACGCGCGCGTGCGCGAGGAGCTCGGCGGCGAGGACGGGCTCCGGGCGCTCTCGGGCACCGCGCGGGCGCACGGTCTCGGTCTCGTCGTGGACATCGTGCCGAACCACATGGCCATGTCGCCCCGGCACAACCACGCCCTGTGGGAGGTGCTGCGGGAGGGCCCGAAGTCGCCGTACGCGCGCTGGTTCGACGTCGACTGGGAGGCGCAGGGCGGACAGCTGCTGCTACCGGTGCTCGGCGCGCCGGTCGGCGAGGTGCTCGGGCAGCTCGCGGTCGACGGTGAGGTGCTGCGCTACCACGAGCACGCCTTCCCGCTCCGCGAGGGCACCGCCGGTCTTCCGCTGCCGGAACTGCTGGACGCCCAGTGGTACCGCCCGGTGTGGTGGCGGCTGGCCCGGACGGAGCTGAACTACCGGCGGTTCTTCAGCATCTCGGAGCTGATCGGGGTGCGGGTGGAGGACCCCGAGGTGTTCGACGCCACCCACGCCAAGATCCTCCAGCTGCTGCACGAGGGCGTGCTGGACGGGCTGCGGATCGACCACCCCGACGGGCTCGCCGACCCCACCGGCTATCTCGCCCGGCTGCACGAGGCGACCGGCGGGCGCTGGACGGTGGTGGAGAAGATCCTGGCCGACGGCGAGCACCTGCCGGCCGCCTGGCCGGTCGCCGGGACCACCGGGTACGACGCGCTGCGGCACGTGGACGGCCTGTTCACGGACCCCTCGGGGGCTGGTGAACTCCTCGGCCACTACCGGCGGTTCGCGGCCCCGGCGAGCGACCGCGGCGGCGACTGGGAGGCGACGGTCCGGCGGGCGGCGTACCAGGTGGTCACCCATGAGCTGGCCACCGAGACGGAGCGGCTGACGCGGGTGGCCACGCGGGTGTGCGCGGCGTCGCCGGACCCCGCGCTGCGCGACCGGGCGCCGTGGGCGCTGCGCACGGCCCTCCAGGAGCTGCTGGTACGGCTGCGCGTGTACCGGCCGTACGGCGCCGCCGACGCGGCCGCCGTGGTCACGGAGCAGGCCGCCGAGGAGGCCCGGCGGGAGTTCCTGGTGCCCGAGGAGGGCGGCGCGGTGGACGTGGTGCGCCGACTGCTGGTGGCCGGGGACGCGCCGGGCTCCGACGAGCTGCGTACGCGGTTCGCGCAGACCGCCTCGGCGTTGCGCGCCAAGTCCGTGGAGGACACGGCGTTCTACCGCTACGTGCCGCTGCCGGCGGCGAACGAGGTGGGCGGCGACCCGGGCCGTCCGGGCGTCTCCCCCGACGCCTTCCACGCGTACTGCGCGCGCGTGCAGCGCGACTGGCCGCTCACCGGGACGGTGGTGACGACGCACGACACCAAGCGCAGCGCCGACGTGCGCGCGGCACTGGCGGTGCTGACGGAGTGTCCGGAGCGCTGGGCGGACGTGCTCGCCGAGGTGACCGCGGAGGACGGGGGCGCGCCGGACGCACAGCTGGCCTGGGCCGCCTGGCAGACGGTGTTCGGACTCGGTCCGGCCGCCCCGGAGCGGGTGCGGGGGGCGTTGCTGAAGCATGTGCGCGAGGCCGGCCTGCACACGAGCTGGACGGAGCAGGAGCCGTCGTACGAGGAGGCGGTGGACTCGTTCGTCGCGGCGGGGCCGTGCGGGGCGCCGGGCGGGCGGGTGGCGGCCTTCCGCGCGTCGCTGGCCGAGCCGGTCCGGGCGAACGTGCTCGGCACGGCGCTGGTCCACCTGACGATGCCGGGGGTGCCGGACGTCTATCAGGGCACGGAGGGCGAGTTCCGGGCGCTGGTGGACCCGGACAACCGTCGTCCGGTGGCGTTCCCGCCCGCCGGTCCGGGCGAGAAGGACGCGGTGACGGCGGCGGCGCTGCGGCTGCGGGCGCGGCGGCCGGACGTCTTCGGCGACGCGGCGACGTACACCACGTTGGCGGCCGAGGGCCCGGCGGCGGCGCACTGTGTGGCGTTCGCGCGCTCCGGTGCGGTGGTCACGGCGGTGACCCGGCTGTCGCTCCGGCTGGCCGCGGCGGGCGGCTGGCGGGACACGGTCCTGCCGCTGCCGCCGGGCCGGTGGGCCGACGTGCTGGCGCCGGGCCGGGAGTTCACGGGGCACGCGCGCGTGGCCGACTTGTTCGAAGGACTGCCGGTGGCGCTGCTGGAGCGCGTGGACGACTGAGGCACACGCCCATGAATTCACCCGCAAGAATCCATCCGTAAGAGTGAATTTGAAGCATGCTTGAGGTGTTGCTCGCGCCGGTGGCGCGCGGCTCGCGTCGAGGCTGGGCGCGCGGAGCCCGTCCGCGCCCCGGCCGCGCTCCGCGAGCCTGCCCGCGACGACGGCCCGGAGAGACCACCGGACATGCCTTCGGGCGCCCCCCGGAGCCTCCCCGGGGAGGTTCTTGACAGTTCACCTATCCCGTGGGGGACTGGGAAAAGCGAAGCAGGGCGGACAAGACGGGGGTGAGTCTCCTGCCGGAGCTGCGTTACCCCAGCGTTCCCGAACTGGTCGCGACCGCCCGGGCACTGGCCGCTCTGCGGCCCGGCCTGTGCAGGTTGCGGCAGATCGGCGTCTCCCGTGCGGGCAGACCGCTGCACCTGCTCTCCGTGGGACACGCCCCGCGGGCCGTGCTGGTGGTCGCGGGCGCCCACGCCAACGAGCCGACCGGGGGCGGCACGCTCCAGGCACTGGCCGAGCGGGTGCTGAACGAACGCGGGCTGCGGACCGAGACCTCCTGGCACTTCCTGCTGTGCGCGGACCCGGACGGCGCGAGTCTCCACGTCACTCCGGCGCCGCGCAGCCTGTTCGACTACCACCTCGGCTTCTACCGGCCGTCGGGTCCCGAGCAGCCGGAGTGGTCGCCTTCGGTGCTGCCGCCCGACCGCCTGCCGCCCGAGACCGTGGCCCTGCTCGGGGTGATCGACGAGCTGCGCCCCTACCTCCAGGTGTCCCTGCACGGCACCGATCTGGGCGGCAGCTGGGTGCAGCTGACGAGGGACGTACCGGGGCTCGCCGAGCCGTTCGCCAAGTCCGCCGCGGAGCTGCACATCCCGGTGGAGACGGGTGCCTCGGACGCCGCGGGCTGGCCGGCCTCCGGGCCCGGCGTGCGGGTGATGCCGGAACCCGGGGCGGGGCTGGCGTACCCGAGCATGCCGGACGACGCACGGCACAGCACCTGGTACCACGCGCACCGCTACGGCGGTCTGACGGCGGTGGTGGAGGTGCCGATGTGGGCGAGCGACCTGGTCGACGACCCGGCGCCGCACCCGGCGCCGGCGGCGGCGATGCGGCGGCTGGCACGGCGGTTGCTGCGGGACTCGCGGGAGGTGGAGCGGGTGCTCGCCGAGGCGCTGCCGCGGCTGGACGGCCCGGACGGGCCGCTGCTGCGGGCGGCCCGGTGGGTACTGGGGCTCATCCCCGGGCTGGCGCAGGACTGGATCCTGCGGCCGCCGATCGACACCACCAGGGCGTACATCGGCAGCGTGGACGCCTTCGGGCGGCGGCTGCCGCTACGGGCGGCGTCCATGCTGCTGCGGGTGCTGCGGGAGGCGGACGACCGCGCGGCGCCGCCCCTGGAGGAGCTGGTGGCCTCCTGGTGCGACGCGTACGCGGTGCGTTTCCAGGCCCGCTGGGTGCCGTTGGAGCGCCAGGTGGAGCACCAGTCCCGGACGGTGCTGGCGGCCGCGCAGCACGCACGCGAGCAGGCGGCGTGACACCAGGGGCCCGGCGGCTCGGACCGGTCAGGCCGGCCGGGCAGAGCGGGCGGGTCGGGCCGGCCGGGCAGAGCGGGCGGGTCAGGCCGGCCGGGCAGAGCGGGCGGGTCGGGCCGGCCGGGCAGAGCGGGCGGGTCAGGCCGGCCGGGCCGACCGGGTGGGCTCAGTCCAGGGCTCAGTCAAGGGCGAAGACCGGCCCCGTGCGGGACGCCAGCACGCAGCCGTTGGAGAACCTCTCCCGGTACTCGATCGGCCGGCCGTTCCACTCTCCGCGCGCCTGGGCGGTCACCGGTGCGTAGACCATCGGGCACATCGCGCCCTTGACCGGGGCGAGACGCGCGATGTCACCGCCCACCGAGTCCAGTGCGGCACAGGCGTCGGCCGCGCGTGCGTACCCCTGGGGCGGGTCGCACAGGAGCAGCGCACCGCGCGTGGCGGAGGCCGCGTCGCCCCGGGTGACGGTCAGGTACAGGTAGTCGCCGCCGCCCGTGGGGCGCGGTGCGACGGCCTGGGCGGGGGCGGCGGCGAGCAGGGCGGCGGACACCAGCAGGGCACCGCAGGTCGCTGTCGCTTTGCTGAGACGGGTCATTCCCCGTGCATCGGCAGGACGGACTCGCTCCCCCAGCCCGGCTCACCCGAACGAGCGGCCACGCGCGCGTGGCGGTGCGCCAGTTCGAACGCGCTCAGGACCACCCGGGTCTGGTACTCGGCCTGGCGTGCGACCGGGATCCACCGGGCGCCCAGGTTGTCCTGGTAGTCCGCGCACCAGGTGTCGATCAGCCGGTCCAGGTCGGGCAGGGCGCCGGCCGGGTCCCGCCCCGCGCCGCGCAGCAGCCGGTGCAGCAGCCCGGCGGTGCGCAGGGCCAGCCGGCGCCCCGCGATGCGCAGGGCGGCCAGGTGGGCGGTGCTGAGCGGGGGCAACGGCCGGGCGCTGCGGGCGTCGGTGCCGGGGTCCCAGGCGTGGGCGAGGCCGGGACCGACGAGCAGGTAGTCGTCGATCGGCGCGAGCAGCCGGGCCACGTCCGGTGTCGCGGCCAGCTGGGGCCTGATCCGGGCCAGGACGGCGTCGAGGAGGACCGTGTCGTGGCGCAGGGTCCGGCTGACGGCGCGCAGCGTCGCGTCCCGGTCGGCGGGCGGCGCGCCGTCCTGGACGGCGGCCACGCCCCACATGGGTGCCTCGACGATGGCGGTGACGGTGCCGTGCCGGTGCGGGTGGAACCAGGTGGACTCGACGGCCGCCTCGGTGATGGCGGCGGCCAGGTCGCCGCGCCGGGGCGGTGGCACGCGGTAGACGGCAGGACCCAGGGTGGGCCAGTACAGGGTGTCGTAGGCGCCGAGTTCCCGGGGGATGCCGAGCCGGGTCGCCGTGTGCGCGACACGCTGGGCGAGCCCCGGCAGGTCGCGGGTCAGCTCGACGAAGCCGCCGCCGACGTCGACGCCGTGCAGCGAGCACTGGAGGAAGGGCCGCAGTTCGTCCTGGAGGCCGAGCAGCACCCGGGTCTCGGGCAGGGCCACGGCGTCCGGCCCCTCGGGAAGCCATTCGGGCTGTTCCAGGAAGCCGGGCCGGAAGAAGTTCCGGAAGTAGTGGCCGAGGGTGTACGGGCCCGCCAGCCAGCCCTCGTTGCGGCGGGAGCCGTCCGGGTCGAGGCAGAGCAGCAGGTTCCAGGTGACGTCGGCGTCCTCGGTGAGCCGGTTGTCGGCGAGGACCCGGTCGGCGAGGCGCAGCACGGTCGCGCCGCCGACGGGTTCGTTGGCGTGCGGGCCGGCGACGACGAGGGCGTGCCGGGCGCCGTGACCGATGGAAAGCAGCCACATCGGGGTGCCCGCGCGGGAGGTCCCGACCCTCCGCAGCCGGGCGTCCCGGGGGCGGTCGGCGACCAGCGCGGCCGCCCGGGAGGCCAGTTCGTCGACGGACGGGTAGCGGAGGAGGGGCGGCAGGACACACACCTCCACAAAGCGGTGCCGTCGGTTCACATGATGTGCAAGGGGTACACACAGTCAGTCACGACTCGGGAGGTACGTCAACACCACTGCCGACAAACACTTTTCGGCCAACCCCTACGACGAGGGGGTCAGGAGCTCGCGAGCCGGAAGCACATCCGGCCGAAGCCGACCTGGTCGCCCTCGCGCACGACGGCGGCGCCGGTCACCCGGCGGCCGTTCACGGTCGTGCCGTTGGTGGAGCCGAGGTCCCTGAGGACCCACAGGCCGCCCTGGTGGCGGAGTTCGGCGTGCACCCGGGAGACGGTCTCGTGGTTGAGCCGCAGGCCGTTGGCGGGGTCCCGGCCGATGCGCAGCGGGTGGCCGTGGCCCGGGTGCGGCAGCAGCAGCTTGGGCAGCCGCTCGGCCTGCCAGGCCCGGCGCAGCCGTACGGTGAAGCCGGAGACGGCCTCGACGGTGCCGAAGAGCAGGCGCGCGAAGCGGCTCTCCTGGGGCAGGTCGGCGGTGAGCGCGGCGAGTTCGTCCGCGCGACGGGCGGCGAGCGCCAGCTCCATGCGGCGCACGAAGGTGTCGTGCGACAGCCGTCCCATGGCGACGCCGTCCCGCAACACGCTCAGCACCTTGTCGCGCTCCGCGTCGGACAGCCGCGCCGGGTATGTGTTGAACTCGAAGGACGACGTCACGCAGCCGATTCTGGGTCAGTGAACCCCGGGTGTCCAGAAAACGGGAAAACGGCCGTCACGCGCGCGTACGTACGGCGACACCCGCTGGGAAAGGGCCGATTCAAAAGCGGACTGATCTCTTTCGCGGCACGATGGGAGGACTACCTCACGATGAGCCAGACGAAGGGGACCGTCCGTGCAGTTCGAGGTGTGGGCACCGCAGGCAGACCGGGTGACGCTCCATTGCGACGGCGCCACGCGCGCGATGGGGCGTGATCCACGGCGGTCCGGCTGGTGGGCCGCGGAGGCGGCCGCCGAGGACGGCACCCGGTACGGGTTCGCGGTGGACGACGGTCCCGTGCTGCCCGACCCGCGCTCGCGCCGCCAGCCGGACGGGCCGGACGGGCTCAGCGCGGTCGTCGACCACGGCCGGTACGAGTGGCGGGCCGCCTGGCCGGGCCGTGGGCTGCCGGGCGCGGTGCTCTACGAGCTGCACGTGGGCACCTACACCCCCGAGGGCACCCTGGACGCGGCCGCGGACCGGCTGGAGCACCTGGTGGAACTGGGCGTCACCCACGTGGAGTTGATGCCGGTGTGCCCGTTCCCCGGTCGGCACGGCTGGGGGTACGAAGGCGTCTCCCTCTGGGCGGTGCACGAGCCGTACGGCGGCCCCGAGTCACTGAAACGGTTTGTCGACCGGGCACACGCGCTGGGACTCGGCGTCGTCCTGGACGTCGTGCACAACCACCTCGGGCCGTCCGGCAACTACCTGCCCGCGTTCGGGCCCTACTTCACCGAGACGCACCACACGCCGTGGGGCGCGGCGGTCAACCTGGACGCGCCCGGTTCCGACGAGGTACGCGCGTACCTGGTGGGCAGCGCGCTGGCCTGGCTGCGCGACTACCGCGTCGACGGGCTGCGTCTGGACGCGGTGCACGCCCTGTGCGACACGCGCGCGTGCCACTTCCTCGAGGAGCTGTCGGCCGCGGTGGCGGCCCTCGCGGCCGAGTCGGACCGTCCGCTGTTCCTCGTCGGCGAGTCCGATCTGAACGACCCCAGGGTCATCACCGCGCGCGCGGAGCACGGGTTCGGCCTCGACGCGCAGTGGAACGACGACTTCCATCACGCCCTGCACACCGCGCTGACCGGCGAGTCGCAGGGCTACTACGCCGACTTCGCACGTGACCCGTTCGCCGCCCTGGCCAAGACGCTCACCGGCGGCTACTTCCACGACGGCACCTACTCCAGCTTCCGGGGCCGCCACCACGGCCGTCCGCTGGACCGTGCGCGGGTGGCCGGGCACCGGCTGCTCGGCTACACCCAGACCCACGACCAGGTCGGCAACCGCGCCCAGGGCGACCGGCTCTCGGCGTCCCTCTCCCCCGGCCTGCTGGCCTGCGCCGCCACACTGACGCTCACGGCGCCGTTCACGCCGATGCTGTTCATGGGCGAGGAGTGGGCGGCCGGCACCCCCTGGCAGTTCTTCACCGACCACACGGACCCGGATCTGGCGGAGGCGGTACGACGGGGCAGGCGCCGGGAGTTCGCGACGCACGGCTGGGCGGAGGAGGACGTGCCCGATCCGCAGGACCCGGCGACGCGGGAACGGTCCTGCCTGGACTGGTCGGAACCGGGACGCGAGCCGCACGCGCGCGTACTGGCCTGGTACCGCAGGCTGATCGCCCTGCGCCACGAACAGCCCGACCTCACCGACCCCGACCTCGCGGACACCAAGGTGGCGTACGACGGGGCGGCCCGCTGGCTGGCGTTCCGCCGCGGGGACGTACGGGTGGCGGTGAACCTGGGCGCGTCGCAGGCCGCCATCCCGCTCGGCACCGGCCGGGTGGAGGTCCTGGCCGCGTGGGACCCGGTGACGGTACCGGACGCCGACGGGGTGTTGCGGGTACCGGGCGAGTCCTGCGTGGTGCTGACACAGGCGTGAACGCGGCCGCGTGCCCGGCTGTGGGGCGCGGATGCGGGGCCGGCGGGTTGGCTTGGCGGGTTGGCTTGGCGGGTGGTCGTGCGTGGGGGGCTACGGTTCCTCGTCGGGCTCGGTGGCCTCGCGCAGTTCCGTCACCCGTTCCAGGAGGATCGTCTCCCAGGCGTGCCGGAGCTGGGCGCGCAGCAGCGGCAGGGGGCTGTCGTCGCGGCCTTCGAGGCGGTCGGTGAGGCGGATGACGGTGTCGCAGCGGGCCAGCCACAGACCGCGCAGGCAGGGGCGGGCACCGTACCCGGCGAGCGTGGCCGCACGGACGGCCGCGCCGGAGCCGACCGCGAGGGCGAGGCCGGCGATGTCCTCGGCCGGGTCACCGATCGCCGTGTCGGTCCAGTCGAGGACTCCGCGCACCCTGCCGTCGGCGCTGACCACCAGGTGCTCGCCCTTGAGGTCGTGGTGGGCCAGGACGGCCGTACCGGGCTGTGCGGCGAGCTGGGCCGCGCCGGGCCGGGTGAGCTGGTGCAGCCGGGCGGGGTCGAACTCGTCGGCCGCGGTGAGGCGTTCCGCGGAGGCCACGGCCATCCGGCGCAGCGCCTCCAGGGAGCGCGGCGCGGCGCGGGGCACACCGAGCGTCTCGGCCTGCCGCACGGGCACCTCACGCAGCCCGGTGAGCAGCCCGGCCAGATCGTCCTCGCCCACCGCGGAGACGTCGTGCTCCTCGGCCGTGCCGCCGGGGATCACGGTGTCCAGCGTGTAGGTCAGTCCCGGCGACCACTCGCCGTGTGCGACGCTGGCCGGGACGGCGACGGGCAGGTGCGGGCGTACCAGGTCACGCAGGCGCAGCTCGCGGCGTTGGCGCACGGCGGCGTCGCGGTCCGGGGCGAGGCGCAGCACATGGCGGGCGCCGACCCACCAGGTGGAGTGCTCGCCCCCCTCCGCGACGGGCCGGATCTCGGGTCCGGAGGCAGCGTCCGCGCTCTCCTTGAGCAGCGAACGGACCAGTCGGCGGACGGTGTCCGCGGTGGGAGTCGGTGCCTGGGTCATGGGTCGCGCCGTTGCCGTTCGGGGTGGGTGGGGGCGAGGTGGTGCTCCAGGGGCCTGGGCCGGTGCCGGGGCGGTCAGCCCACGACGACCATCTCGCGGGTGGTGTTGTTGAAACGACGTCCGCCTTCGTCGGTCACCGTGACGATGTCCTCGATCCGCACGCCGAAGCGGCCGGGCAGATAGATGCCGGGCTCCACGGAGAAGCACATCCCGGGCACGAGCGGTTGCTCCTCGCCCTCGATCATGTACGGCGGCTCGTGCGTCGTGACGCCGATGCCGTGGCCCGTGCGGTGGATGAAGAACTCGCCGTACCCGGCGTCGGTGATGACCGCGCGGGCGGCCCGGTCGACCTCCTGGCAGGCGACGCCGGGGCGTACGGCCCGGCAGCCGGCCTCCTGGGCGGCCCGTACGACGTCGTGCACCTCGCGTTCCTCCGCGGTCGGCGGACCCACGTGCACGGTGCGGGTGGTGTCGGAGCCGTAGCCGTCCCTGAGGCCGCCGAAGTCGAGGACGACCATGTCGCCGTCGCGGATGACGCGGTCGCCGACCTCGTGGTGCGGGTTGGCGCCGTTGGGACCCGAGCCGACGATGGTGAAGTCGACCTGTTCGTGGCCGAAGCGGCGCAGCAGGTCGGCGAGGTCGTGGCCGACGTCGGACTCGCGGCGGCCGGCGAAGGGAACCTCGCGGATCTCCTCGAACGTCTCGTCGGCGGCGGCTCCGGCGGCCGCGAGGAGTTCCAGCTCGGCGGCGTCCTTCACGGCGCGGAGCATGGGCAGCGCGTCGGTGAGGGAGGCGTACTCGGTGCCCGGGAGGGTCTTCTGGAGACCCAGCAGGTGCATGGCCCAGGCGTTGTCGCTGATCCCGAACCGGCCGGTGGTGCCGAGCAGGTCCGCGGTGACCGCGTAGGGGTCCTTGCCGTCGGTCCAGTCCCGCAGGGTGAGGGCCGGCGCGCCCTCGGCCTTCTCGGCGTCCGGGGCCTCCAGGGTGGGGACGACCAGGACCGGCTCCCGGCCGGGGGTGAGGACGAGGAGGGTGAGCCGTTCGGTGACGGCGGTGGGGGTGTAGCCGGTGAGCCACACCATGTCGGGGCCCGGGGCGATCAGGAGGCCGGCGAGTCCGGCGTCCGCCGCGGTGTGCGCCGCGCGCGTCATGCGGGCCCGGTAGTCGTCGGCGGTGAAGGGCGCGGGCTTGCTGCCGGTCATCCAGGGCCTCCTTGCGCGGGTGAGGGGGCGGTACGGCCTCGGGGAGCATCCTGCCGGGTGTCGCGGGGCGGCGCGAGCCGGTTTGCGCGGAAAGGCCGTCGTGTGCCACGGCGCCGGCCCGGCCCGCGCCCCCTGGTGGCTCAGGTCACGACACCGGGCACCACCGTGAGCTGCTGGTACGCCCCGCTCTCGTGGCGCACCGTGAGCTTCACCTCCTGCCCCGGACGGGCGCCGGTCACCGCCCGTGCCAGGTCGGCGGCGCTGTCGATCCTCGTACCGCCGAGCTGGAGCAGTACGTCGCCCCGCACCAGGCCCGCCGTGTAGCCCGGGCCGGGCACGTGGACGCCCACCACCACGGCTCCCGCCCTGTCGGCGTCCACCACCTCCACTCCCAGCGTCGCGGCGACCGACCACGACGGGCTCGGGGTGCCGGACGGGGCGGCGGCCCCCGACGTCGGCGGCGGGGCCGGGCGGTGCGGCTCGGCCGGATCGCGCATGCCGATCACCGTGGCGCCTGCCGCGCCCAGTCCGACGCCGGACAGCACCAGGACCGTGCCGGCCAGCAGGCCCAGCAGCAGGTTGCGGATCCGGCGGCCGCGGCGGCGCGCGGCGTGCGGGCGCCGGACCGGCTCGGGTGGGGGGTCGCCCCCGCGTTCCTGACCGGGGATCGGCTTGGGACGCAAAACGGTCTGTTCCATGGTTCGCCTCCAGCCCCAGCCCTACCCGGCGCACGCGGGCGCGACGATTCACGAACGAGTGAGACTGTCGCCGGGTGGACGGTGGAAGGGGGCGTGTCAGGACCCACCCGCGCCGCAGACCCACCCGCGCCGCAGACCCACCCGCGCCGCGGACGCAGCCGCGACTGGGCGAGCTGCCGCAGGCAGAGCGCGCCCAGCGCCTGTACACCGCCGCTGCTCTGCAGGCAGGGGCGGGGGCCCCGTACCGGCCCGTCAGCGGACGCCGAGCCTCGGGGCGAGCGGTGGGTGGTCCGGGAGGAAGCCGTGGGCACGGCGGGCCAGGTGGTCCGGCTTGTAGCGGTCGACGTGCCGGTGCCAGTTGAGGATGCCCGCCATCCAGTTCTGCAGCTCCTGGACGTATGCCCCCATGGCCTCGCGGGCCTCGGCCGACAGTGCGAAGTCGTCGCACACCACGGGGAGTTCGTTCGCGACGACGTGCTCGAACTGCTGCATGCGCTGGGTCATCAGGTCGTGCACGACCCGGAGCGCGGTCGGGTGGTCGACGCCGAAGAAGTTCTGGACGACGAGGATCGCGTTGTGGAGCTCGCCCTCGTACTGGATCTCCTTCTGGTAGGAGAAGACGTCGTTGACGAGCATGCCGTAGTCGGTGGCGGCGTTCTCCAGGGAGCGGACCGGGCCGCTGCGGTAGACCTCCGGGGGGACGGCGGGGGCGTGGCCGCGGCGGGCCAGGCTCAGGGTGAGTTCCGAGCCGAACGTGGCCCGACGCATCTCCAGGTAGTCGACGGGGTCGGGGATGCGGTGCTGGAGGTGGTTGGACATCTCCCAGAGCCAGCTCTCGGTCATCTCGTCGACGGACCGCTTGAGGGCGATCCGGTCCTCGGGTCCCATCCCGGCGGTGGTGCGGGCCCACAGGTCGGCCAGCCCGCGTTCCATCCCGGTGACGGGGACGGGTACGGGCTCGTCGGCGACGGGCATGCAGGCGGAGAGACGGGCCGTGGCGAGCCGGGCGCCGGCCAGGTCACCGCGGGTGCCGAAGACGAGCGGGTAGTAGTCGTCGGCGTAGGTGCCCCAGGCCAGCCACCGGGAGGCGAGGTCGAGTTCGGCGGGGGTGGCGTCCGGGTCGAGACCTGCGGCGCAGAGCACGAGGTCCGCGGCGGCGAGCTTGTCCTCGTCCCAGACGCCCTCGGCGAGCATGCCGGTGGTGTGCATCCACGCGGTCAGCCGGGGCCGGGCGGCGTCGAGGTGCGGACTGATTTCCACCTCGTAGGGCATGTGGAAGTCGGGCAGCGGGGTGGGGCCGACCTGTTGGAAGGGCACGTGGGAGTAGGCGCGCAGACGCTCCGCGGCGGCCGTGGCGAGCAGGGTGCCGACGTCCGCGGCCGACGTGCCGGGGCCGGTCGGGCTCTGCCAGGGGGCGGCCGGTGAGGCGGCGCCCTGGTTCATGTAGCGGCTGGAGCGCAGGTGCCATTCGTGGCCGCCGGACTGCCAGTCCTGCAGCCCCTTGGTGTAAGCGGCGATCGCGGCGGTCTGCTGGGGGGCGAGGCCCTTCTCGGCGGCGAGCGCGGGCACTTCGGTGAGGGCGGTGTGCTCGAACTGGTGGAGGCGGGAGGTGAGGATGTCGTTGACCGTGTCGGCGGCCTCCTGGGTGGAGCAGTCGAAGAAGGTCTCCAGGACCAGCACGCCGTTGCTGTTCTCGCCCTCGTCCTCCACCTCCCGCTGGTAGGAGAACAGGTCGTTGCGCAGGTGGACGGCGTCGGCGAAGGTCTCCATCAGCACCCGCAGCGGCCGCGAGCCGGCGACGGCGGCGGGCACCTCCGCCGTGGCGTACTCGACGAGCCCCGCCGACCAGGGAGCGCCGCCGACCTTGCGGCGCATCTCGATGTACTCGACGGGGTTGGCGATCCGCCCCTCGTTGATGTTGGCCAGCTCCCACATCGACTCGTTCAGCAGGTGCTCGGTGGCGACCGAGAACCTGCGGCGCCAGTCGGCCGACATCGCGGGCACGGTGCGCCGCCACAGGTCGGCGAGGCCCGCCTCGACGGGGTTCTGCGGTTCCGGCACGGGTGTCGACAGGTCGAGCGGCATGAACAGCGGGAGCCGGTCCAGGTGGGCCTTGCCCGCGGCGCGGTCCTGGGTGCGCTTGTACATGTCGAGGAAGTGGTCGTCGAAGAAGAACACCCACACGTACCAGTCGGTGATCAGCGACAGGGCGGGTCCGTCGCAGTCGGGGTGGGTGTAACTGCAGAGCAGGCCGTAGTCGTGTGCCTCCAGGTCGGCCCGTGTCCAGATCCCGGAGCCCTCCAGCATGCCCATCTCCCGGGCCCACTCGGCGGAATGGGCCCGGGCCTCCTCCAGGTGCGGGTTGAGCCGCGCGGGGTACGGCATGTAGAAGTGCGGGAGTTCGAACGGCTGCGTCATGGCCGGGCCCTACCCGCACGCCCCGACGGCCATCCCGGCCAGGGGACATGATCACACCATCGCGTGAACCGGTGCGGTTCCGGTGACTTCACCGGCCCCGTGGTGTTCCGGTGTCCGCCGCCGGGTCCGTGCCGCGCCGCGCCGCGCGGGCCACCGGGGTCGTACGACCGCCCGGCTCCCGTTGCGCGCGTGCTACGCCCGGGCCCCCGACGGCCGCGCGTTGACCTGGATCAGGGCATGGGTGCCGGCCGTCCGCCAACGCCGGCCCTCGGCCGCGTCCAGGGCCGCCACGGTGTCCGCGGCGAGGCCGGTGACGACGTCCGACTTGAGGGTGCGCAGCGCGGCCACCGGTCCCGGGAACCAGTCCGTGACGTCGGCGAAGGGGGTGGTCGGCGGCCAGAGACGATCGCCGACCAGGCGGCGGTAGTTGAGGTCCCCCTTGAAGATCGTCAGCGCGGCGGAGGCGAACTCGGCGCGCAGGTCGCCCGGCATCTCGGCGTACGGCAGCGGGTCGCAGGAGAACGGATGGGCGCGCACGGCGAGGCGGCCGTCGGCCATGGCGGACCAGAGGGTACGGCCGTACCGTGCCGCGGCCCCCGGGGCGGCGGTGAGCCTGCGCAGGGCGTCGAGCACGTCGGCGGTGGTGGCGTCGGAGACGTAGTAGGGGTACGGCTTGACGTGCAGGACCGCGCGGTCCGCGCCCGCGGTGTCCAGGAGGTGGGCGATCAGCAACAGGTCGGGGACGAGCTCACGGCCCGCGTTGTCGGCGACCAGGCACAGCGTGCCGCCCCGCAGCAGCGGCCGGAGGGCGGCGCTGTCGTCGGCGACCAGGGCGAGGTCGGCCTCGCCCGACTCGGCGGCGAGACGGAAGCCGAGGTCCGCGCGGTTGCCCCAGAGCGAGCCGTGCAGCAGGGCGGGGCCGGGGTCGTCGTCGAGGGCGTCGAGGGCGGCCAGTTCGTCGTCGGTCTCCCGGGAGTCGAGTTCGGCGAGCTTGACCGGTCGGAACGGGTCGATGCCCTGCCAGGGCCCGGGGTCGAAGTAGCCGACGGCGCCGAGGAGACGGCGGTAGAACCAGCTCTCGGACCACAGCCACGGCACGTCGAACCAGGAGCGTCCGGCGTAGGTGTCGAGTCCTTGGTCGCGCCACACGTCGGCGTCGCCCGGCAGGGGTTCGATGACGCCCTCGGTGCAGTTGAGCAGCAGTTCGTCGAGGGCGCGCCGCTGTTCGGGTCCGTACGGGAAGGCGTCCCGCACCTGGCGGATGATCGCGGGGTGCCGCTCGGCCAGCACGCTGCGCGGGAACGGGCCGGTGGTACCGAGGATCACGGGTGCGGCGGCGGAGTCGGGCATGTGCGCCACGCTATCGCGCGCGCTGTCCGGCTCCGCCGAACCGGGAGTGCCGGTCACACCGTTCTGGATCACGCCGTTCTGGATCACGCGGTGCTGGATCACGCGGTGCTGGTCACGCGATTCTGATCTCGCGCTCCAGCTGGGTGGCGAGGGTCAGGTAGCGGGCGCGCCGGTGCACCGGGACCAGGCTGCGGATCATCAGATGCCACATCTCCGCGACCCGGCGCGGCAGCCGGGCCACCGGCTCCAGGTTGCGGCCGGCCACCCGGGTACCGACGAAGAAGCAGACCAGCGAGTGCGCGACCGCGCCCACGTCTATGTCCGGGTGCACGTCGGACTCCTTGACCGCGCCCGTGAGTTTGCGGGTGGCGAACTCCAGCCACTCCGTGAACGGGTGTCTGAGCGGCGGCTTCACGGAGACGTCGGCGGTGGCGAGCCGCAGGCCGGCGCGCGGGATCGGGCCGTCGACGGAGAGCCGGGCGATGGCGAACGTGGTGCGCATCAGGGCCTCCAGCGAGGAGTAGCCGCGGCTGTCCATCTCGCGCACCAACTGGCTGGAGGTGCGGGACTGGAGCTCCATGATGGCGTGCGCAAGGTCCTCCTTGGCGGCGAAGTGGAAGTAGAGCGCCCCCTTGGTGACCCTCGCGTGTTCGACGATCTCGCTCAGGCTGGTGGATTCATAGCCGTGCCGGTCGAAAAGGTCGGCGGCGGCCGTGATGATCGTGGCGCGGGTCTGCTCCGCGCGTAACTGCCTCGCCATCGACTCAACGCTCCTTCACGGCTTACGGCACTGCGTTTTCAAACCGACGGGGCATGCGGTTTGTTTTTCACCCCGTGCACACGATAGCTCACCGTGCGGCAGCGGGAGGCAACTGTGCGGACCTGGTGACGGACACGTGTGCACGGCACGCCCGACCGCCCGATCGGCGTCCACCGTGCACAAACGGACGAGAGCAGAACGCGCCCCTCCCTCGTGTTCGTACCGGTTTCCCGAAACGGTGCGGGCGGTGTGGCGCACAGCGGTGATCGCCACGATACGAGCCGGACGGTTGGTTCTCAATGCCGCCCGGTACGTCCAGGGGGAAGTCCATAAGGGGACGAGCCGGTCGGCGGCGGATACTTCGCCCGGCGCTGTGATCAACCGCACTGAACGGTGCGCCCACGATGTCCGTACTCACTCGGCACACCCCGTACCCGCGCCTGCCGAGGAGACGTCCCGGATGACCCGGACGACCGTCCAGTTGAGAGTCGTGGGAGCCGCCGTGGCGGCTCCGCTGCTACTGCTGTCGTGGGCGGCGGGGTCCGCCCGGGCGCACGGCGCGCCCACCGATCCCGTCAGCCGTGCCTACGCCTGCTCGCCCAGTGGCGGCAGCGCCACGGCGGCGGCCTGCAAGGCGGCGATCGCGGCGAGCGGCCAGAACTTCGTCACCTGGGACGACCTTCGGGTGGCGGGGGTGAACGGTCGGGACCGGCAGGTGATTCCGGACGGGAGACTGTGCAGCGGCAACCTGCCGGCGTACCGGGGGCTCGACCTGGCGCGCGCGGACTGGCCCGCGACCCGGCTGACGCCGGGCGCGCGGATGACGATGACGTACACCTCGACGATCGCGCACAACGGCACGTTCAAGCTGTATCTGACGAAGCCGGGCTACGACCCGTCGAAGCCGCTCACGTGGTCGGATCTGCCGACGCGGCCCTTCGCCGAGGTGAAGGACCCGCCGCTGACGAACGGCGCGTACCACTTCGGCGCGAAGCTGCCGGCCGACCGGACGGGACGCCAGCTGCTGTACACGATCTGGCAGAACAGCAGCACGCCGGACACCTACTACTCGTGTTCCGACGTGGTGTTCACGACGAAGAAGGCAGCCGGCGGGGCGACGGGCGGCACGCGGGCCCAGGCCGGTGGCGCGTCGACTCCCACCGCCGCGCCGAGCGCCGAGCCCTCGGCGCGGAAGACGGCGGCGGCGGCCCCGGTCGCCCCAACGACCGGAACCACCACCGCCGCCGACAGTGTTCCGGTGGCCTCCGACACCGCCTCCGGATCGGGCCCGTCGGCGCCACTGGTGGCGGGCGGCGCCGCCGCGGTGCTGGTGCTCACCGGGGGCGCCGCCCTGGCGTTGCGTCTGCGACGACGCTGACGCCTTGTGTCAGGACGTCAGTTCACGAAGACGGCCGCGCCGTTGTCGGTGACCGGGGCGTACTTCGCGGTGAAGTAGCCGGCGGACGGGCAGAGCGACGAGCCGGAGGTCTTGGTGAACGCCTGGTTGCTGAAGTTGACGCTGTTGTCGCTGTTGTCGGTCGTGCCGTTCAGGCCGGCGGCCTGGTAGACACAGGTGATGCTGCCCAGCAGGGTGGTGAGCTTGACCGTGGTCTGGATGGTCGATCCGCTCGCCGGGGTGACCGCGAGCGCGCCGCCCGAGGCGACCGCGTTGGCGTAGGGCAGGTGGTCGACCGTGATGCTGGAGACGCCGGTCACACCGAGCACGTTGCTGGTGCAGTTGCCGAAGGTCTGCCCGGTGACCGACTCGGTGGCGGTGCCGGAGGCCGCCGGGTTGTCCGTGACCGTCGCGGTGAAGGTCGAGGTCGAGCACTTGATGCCGCTGGTGCTGGTCGCGCTGGAGTAGAGGGTGGCGGAAGTGCCTCCGGCCAGCGACGCGCTGAGGGTGTCACCGACGGCGACGGCGGTGCCGCCGGCGCTGCCCGTGGTCAGCACCGCGCCGTCCGCGGAGGCCGGGACGGTGGCCGCGACGGAGAGGGCGACGACGGTACCTGCGAGGGCAAGAAGGGATCGCGTACGCATGCGGGTTTGCCTCTTTCTTAGGGGGACTTGCGTGAGGTGGGGTGGGGGGTTCGAGGGGGCGCACGTGCGCGGCGCCAGCCGTCACCGGCCCGTGACGCCTTCTCCGTACGTCACGGGCCGGCAACGGCAGCCGGGCCGGACCGGCCGGAAACCTGGGGGGGTTGGGCCTCCGGCCGGACCGGTTGAGGGCGTTCGGGCACAGCCCCTGGGGGGAAGCGACCGTGCCGACGCCGCTGAGCGGAGCGGTGATCGAGGAGGCCGGGAAGCGGTGGATGCCGCTCGGCGGATCCGGCGCCACGGATCCGGTAGAAACCAGGGAGAGTTGTAGACCTGATCAACCGTCAACGTCAAGGCTGATCACGGAAGTTGAGCAGACGATCAAGGGAATGCACGGTCGGAACACAACTGACGCGAATTCAACACCCTTTTTTCACAACTGTCTTGACCCTGAAAAGTAACCGCCGGTAACTTGCGGCGTGGCTACTGCTGCGTAACGAGAAAGCCCTTGCGCCCGCCGGGAGTTGCGAGGAGGCGTGCGTGGCAGCCGCTGTCCGCGCCAGGACAACGTGCCACTGAAGCCCAACCCGCGTGACTAATGCATGGGAGCAGACATGGCCTCGTCCCCGGACGTTCCGTCCGCCGACAACACGCCAGAGAACCCGGGAAGCGGTTCTCTTTCCGAAACACCAGAGACCACCGGGGCCACCGGAGGGGTACAGAGACGGGGGCGGGTCCGGGGACGCCGGGCCGCGGTGATGGCCGTGCCGGCCACGCTGGCCGCCGCAGGTCTCGCGGTCTTCACCGCGCAGGGGGTGCTCGGAGTGCAGTTCGCCATCTCCGGCATGCCGTTCGTGGTCAAGGCCGACCGGCTCGACGGCACCGGTTTCGAGCAGTTCGGCACCCTCGACAACATGATCGACAACAGCCCCAACGCCGGTGACACCGGCGGCCAGGAGCTGGTCGTCACGTCGGTGGTGAAGAACGGCACGATCACCAACATGTGCCAGAGCGTCGACCTCGGCGGCATCCAGCTCCTGCTGAAGGCGGGCGGCGGCGCCAGGCCGGTGTCCGTGTCGAACCTGTCGATCGACTCCGACGACATCAAGGGCGACGCCACCTTCAAGAACATCGAGATCGGCCGCGACGCCAGCACCTTCGACAAGGCCGACGTCCAGGGCCCCAGGGGCGTCTACGGCCAGCAGGCCGACAGCGTCGTCATCGAGAACCTGTACCAGCACAACTACGCGGCCACCGCGGCCGTGTTCAAGCTGCCCAACCTGCACATGTCGTTCAGCACCGACGGCTGCCCCTGATGGACGGCACAGGAACACGGCGAGAACGCTTCCGGCTCTGGCGAGGGCAACGGCCCTTCCTGGGAGGCGTGCTGCTCGTACTGGGCGGCGCCGAGATCCTGGTGACCATGAAGGCACCCCTTCCGGTCATCCTGCACATCGGCATGCAGGGCCTGGCGGGTTACCTGCTGCCGGCCCTGATGGTGGTCTGCGGCCTGCTGATCGTCTTCAACCCGGCCCAGCGCCTCTTCTACTCCGTCCTCGGCATCCTGCTCTCCCTGGGGACGTGGCTCACCTCGAACCTCGGCGGTTTCATGGTCGGCCTGCTCATGGGGGCCGTCGGCAGCTGCATGACCTTCGGCTGGCTGCCGGACCAGGAGCCGCGGGTGAGCCGGCGGCAGCGGCGCAAGGCCGCCCGGGCGACCGCGCAGGGGTTCGGAGACGGTGCGGGAGAGCCGGCCTGACCCCTCGGATGAGGCGGACCGATGTCTTCGGTCCGCCTCTTTCGTGCGTCCGGGGTGCTTCCGAGCACTTCGCTCCCCCGAACAGGTGACTTGGGAACTTCTTTGCCGTTCTTGCCAGTTCATTGGACAGCCGGACGGCGTGGTGCCGTCCGGGCGTGTGGGACGAGTGCGGTGAAGGAGCGGCGGGGTCATGGTGTTCAAGCGGCTGCTGGGGGCGATCGGTGTCGGCGGACCCTCGGTGGACACGGTGCTGGACGGCGGCGCCGTGGTGCCCGGCGGAATGCTGGCGGGGCGGGTGTGGCTGAAGGGCGGTTCGGCGGCGGTGGAGGTCGAGCACATCGGGCTCGAGCTGCTCGCCCGTGTGGAGGCTGAGCACGAGGAGGGGGAGAGCGAGGGCGCGGTCGTCTTCGAGCGGTTCAGCCTGGGCGGCGGCTTCCGGCTCGGGGCGGAGGAGGAGCAGGAGGTGCCGTTCGCCGTGCCGCTGCCGTGGGAGACGCCGGTGACCGGGCTGTACGGCCAGCCGCTGGGCATCGTGCTCGGGGTGCGCACGGAGGTCGGGGTGGCCGGCGCCCGGGACAAGGGCGATCTGGATCCGCTCGCCGTCGGGCCGCTGCCGGTCCAGGAGGCGGTCCTGGAGGCTCTCGGGCAACTGGGCTTCGGTTTCCGCTCGGCGGACCTGGAGTACGGCCGGATCGGCGGCACCGGCCAGCAGCTGCCGTTCTACCAGGAGGTGGAGCTGACCCCGGCGCCGCAGTACGCGCACGCGGTCCAGGAGGTCGAGCTGACCTTCCTCGCCTCCCCCGCGGGGCTGGAGGTGGTGCTGGAGGCGGACAAGCGCGGTGGGCCGTTCTCCTCCGGGCAGGACGCGCTGGCCCGGTTCACGGTGCGCCACGAGGACACCCACGCCCTCGACTGGATCAGCGAGGTCGACGGCTGGATCCGCCAGTTGATCGCCCACCGTGAGGCCTACGGCACCCATGCGGCCTACGGGCACGGCGAGCACTACGGCGAGCAGCTCTACGGCGAGCATCACCACGGCAGCCGGCACCACGGCGGGGAGCACGACGGCCACCACCGCTCCGGACCGGGCCTGGGCACGGCGGTCGCCGCGGGTGCGGCGGGCCTCGCGGTGGGCGTGGTCGGCGGAATGGTGGCGGCCGAGGTGGTCGACGAGATCGGCGACTTCTTCGAGGGGGACGAAGAGGACGGGGGGGACGGCGGGGACGGAGAGGAAGAGGACTAGGACCGGGGGCGGCGGGGAGGGGCCGTCGCCTCGTCCGACTCCATCGCCTTCGCCTTCGCCTCGCGCTTCACGGCCGGCGCCCGTCGTGGCGGGCCCGCGCCGCCCGCAGGGCCAGGGCGTACAGGGCGAGAACGGCGGCGAGCAGCAGGTGGAAGGCGGGTGGCGGCCCGGTCATGCCCAGGGCCGCGCCCAGCGGGCTCGGCGGCAGCAGCAGACCGACGGCGGCGAGGACGGCGGCGGCCCGGCCGAGGGGTCCGCGGCGGCTGCCGCCGCGCAGCAGGAACATCACCAGGGCCTGGGTGAGGAGGTTCTCGGTGAACCAGGCCGAGTGGAAGACCGCCTGGTCGTCGAAGGCGTCGGGGCCGCGCAGGGCGAGCGCGAGGACGCCGAGGGTGGCGAGGTCGGCGACCGCGTTCAGCACCCCGAAACCGGTGATGAACCGCAGGAAGGCAGGTGGCCGCAGCGCGGTCGGCCGACGCAGCGCCGCGGGTCGCGGGCGGTCGTGGGCGAAGGCCAGCTGGGCGGCGTCGAAGCAGAGGTTCTGGGCGAGCACCTGGGCCGGGAGCATCGGCAGGAAGGGCAGCAACAGGCCGGCGGAGAGCATCGCGATGACGTTGCCGAGGTTGGATGAGAGCGTGACCCGTAGGTAGGAGGCGATGTTGGCGCTGCTGTGCCGGCCGGCCGTGACGGCGTGCCCGATCGCGCCGAGGTCCTTCTCGGCGAGCACCACGTCGGCGGTCTCACGGGCGAGGTCCACGGCGGTACGGGGGGCGACGCCGACGTCGGCGGCGCGCAGGGCGGCAAGGTCGTTGACCCCGTCGCCGAGGAACCCGACGGTGTGTCCGGCGGCGCGCAGCCCGGCGACGACCCGGGCCTTGTCCTCGGCGGTGCAACGGGCGACGACCGTGGCGTCGAGGTCGAGCGGGTCGCCGGCCACGGCCACCCGGCCGAGGTCCAGGCCGAGTTCACGGCAGACACGGGCCGCCGTCGCCGGGTGGTCGCCGGTGAGCACCCGGACGGTGATGCCGAGGCCGGTGAGGGTGCGCAGGGCCTCGGCGGCGCCGGGGGCGAGGGCGTCGCGGAAGGTGACCAGCCCCCGGAAGGTGAGGCCGTGCGCGTCCGCGGCGGGGTACGGGCAGCTGCGGGCGGCAGCGGTCCCGCCGCGCGAGCGCGGCCCGGTGCCGGGGAGTTCGGTGGTGGCGACGGCCAGCACGCGCAGCCCGGTGGCGGCCTCGCGGGCGGCGAGGGCGAGGAGGCGCTCGCGTTCGGCGG
The DNA here is from genome assembly GCF_040703965.1 of Streptomyces sp. NPDC006655. Lineage (NCBI taxonomy): Bacteria > Bacillati > Actinomycetota > Actinomycetes > Kitasatosporales > Streptomycetaceae > Streptomyces > Streptomyces sp. NPDC006655. The sequence goes on from NZ_JBEYJU010000007.1 coordinate 139,210, forward strand.
GGTCCAGGGCGCAGCGGTCCAGTACGGCCTCGGCGGCGCCCTTGGTGATGAGGAGCGGGCTGCCCGGGGGACCGGTGACGACGGCGGTGGCGGTGCGCCGCTCGGGGTCGAAGGGCACGGCGCCGATGCCGTCGTACTCCTCGCCCACCGGTCCGGCCGCCGTGAGCAGGGCCTCGTCGAGGGCGTCGGGGGCGGGGAGTTCGGCGAGCTGGAGGGTCCACCAGGCGCCGACGGCCGCCCAGCGCAACACCTCGGGGTCCTCCTCGCCGTCCGGCCCGAGCGCGCGTTCGACGACGGGGCGGTCCTGGGTGAGGGTGCCGGTCTTGTCCAGGCAGAGCACGTCGGCGGCGCCCAGGTCGTGCAGCGCGGGCAGCCGCCGTACGACGACCCGGTGGGCGCGGGCGAGCAGCGCGGCGCCCCGGGCCAGACAGGTGGTGACGACCACCGGGAGCATCTCGGGCGTGAGGCCGACGGCGACCGCGACCGCGAAGGGCAGCGTCTCCAGACCACGGCCGCGCAGACCCGCGTTGGCCATGAGGACGAGGGGCGGGGTCAGCAGCATGAACCGGATCAGCACCCAGGAGATCCCGTGCACGGACCGGTCGAAGGCGCTCACCTCCCGCCGTCCCTCGGCGGCGCCCCGGGCGGCGGCGAACCGGGTCCGCTCCCCCGTCGCCACGACCACCGCCGTGGCACTGCCGGAGGTGATGCCACTGCCCTGGAAACAGAGGTGGGGCTCGTCGAAGGGGCCGGGGCCGGCGGGTCTGGGCACGTCGACGGCGGCCTTGGCGACGGGCGCCGACTCGCCGGTGAGCACGGCCTGGTGCACCGTCAGCCCCCGGGCGCGCAGCAGTCGTACGTCGGCGGGCACCAGGTCGCCCGGGCCGAGCCGTACGACATCACCGGGGACCAGGTCGGCGACCGTGACCTCGCGGGTCCGCGGCTCCGCGTCCGGGCCGGCGCGGCGCAGCACGGTGGCCGTGCCCGCGACGAGTTCGCGCAGGGCGACCAGGGAGCGGTCGGCGCGGTGTTCGCCGGCGGCCCGCAGGGCGGCGCTGACCACGACCAGGGCGAGGATCACGACGGCCGTGCCCCAGGAGGCGAGGAGGGCCGAGACCAGGCCGAGGGTGAGCAGCACCGCGGTGAACGGGTCGCGCAGGGCGCGGACACAGCGCAGGGGCCAGGGGGCGGGGACCGGGCGGGGCGGGGTGTTCTCGCCGACGTCGGCGAGCCGGGCCGCGGCCTCGGCCTCGGTGAGTCCGCGCGGTCCCGTGTCCAGTCGGCGCAGCACCTGCAGGGAGGTGGCGGCCTCGTCCTCAGAGGCCATGGAGCCGGCGGGGTGCCGGGACGTCGGCGCCGGCGGCGCGGGCGGTGAGGCGGCCGACGAGGAGCCGCGCCACGTCGACGACGTCCGGGTCGTCCACGAGGTACACCTGGCGACGGCCCTCCCGGCGGGAGCGCACCAGACCGGCGAGCTTCAGCTTGGTGAGGTGCTGGCTGACGGCGGGCAGCGCGCCGCCGACCCGCTCGGCGAGGCCGGTGACATCGCTCTCGCCCTGGGCCAGCGCCCAGACGATGTGCAGCCGGGCGGGCGAGGCGAGCAGCCCGAAGGCGGCGGCCGCTTCCGTGAGTACGTCCGCACCCGGGTCGTCGTCGCCTCTGCCGGGCTCTGTCGCCACCGTTGCCGTCCTCCTGTCCACCGCGTCGCGGAACCAGTTTAGGGCGCGGGAACTTATCGTCGGCCGGGTCAGTTTCTACGGTGTTGTAGAAGTTGTTTCGCCGGCAAGCAAGCCTCTTACCTACCGAGGAGTGAATGCGCATGGCCCTGTGGGACCGCATCAAGGATTCCGCGACGCAGATGCAGACCCAGCTCGTGGCGAAGAAGAACGACCTGAAGAGCGGTGCGTTCCGCGACGCGAGCATGGCGATGTGCGCGCTCGTGGCGGCCGCCGACGGCACCATCGATCCGGCGGAGCGGCAGCGGGTGGCCCAGCTGATCGCCACCAACGAGGTGTTGCAGAACTTCCCGGCGGACGACCTGCGCCGTCGTTTCGAGGAGAACCTGAACAAGCTGACCACCGACTTCGCCTTCGGCAAGGTGAGCGTGCTCCAGGAGGTCGCCAAGGCGAAGAAGAAGCCGGCCGAGGCGCGTGCCGTCGTCCAGATCGGCATCGTGATCGGCGGCGCGGACGGCGACTTCGACAAGACGGAGCAGGCCGTGGTGCGCGAGGCGTGCTACACGCTCGACCTGCCGCCGCACGAGTTCGACCTCTGACCGGCGCCGCCGGCGGCAGCGGCCAGGGGTAGCGGGTGGCGCGGCGGTGGCGTACACCGCCGCCGCGCCGACCGGACAGCCACCCGACGCCACCGCCGGCCCGAGCGAACAGGGTGTGACTAGGGCCCGCCGCCGGGGGCGACCTGTTGGGTCAGCTGAGGCCGGCCTTCTTCAGCCAGGCCTTGGCGACGTCCAGCGGGTCCTTGTTGTCCGACTGCACCTGGGTGTCCAGGTCCAGCAGGGTCGCCGTGTCCAGCTTGGCGGAGACGGCGTTGAGGGCGTCGACGGCCGTCTGGTTCAGGGCGCTCTTGTAGACCAGGGGCTGGACGTTCTCGAAACCGAAGAGGTTCTTCGGGTCCTGAAGGACGACGAACTTCTCCTTGGTGATGGTCGGGTCCGTGCTGAAGATGTCCGCGGCCTGTACCGCGTTCTTCGTGAGGGCGGCCTCCGTCAGCGCGCCGCCCGCGTCGAGCGCCTTGAAGGACTTGAACTCCAGGCCGTACACGGACTTCAGGCCGACCAGGCCCTGCTGCCGGGTCTGGAACTCCGGCGAGGCGCCGATGACCAGGTCCTTGGCGATGTCCTTGAGGTCGGCTATGGAGGACTTCGCCGTGAGGTTGTACTTGGCGGCGGTCACGGCGTTGAGGGTCACCGTGTCCTTGTCCTGCGCGTCCGCCGGGTTCAGCAGCGTCAGCTTGGAGTCCAGCTTGGCCTCGATGGCCTTGGTGGTCTCGTCGATCGTCTTCGGGGCGGCCTTGGGGTCGAGGTAGGCGAGCAGGGCGCCGTTGTACTCGGGCAGGACCGAGATCGATCCGTTCTTGAGCAGACCGTAGGTGGTCTCGCGGCTGCCGATGTTCGGCTTGTAAGTGACCTTGACACCCTTGGCCTTGAGCGCTTCGCCGTAGATGTCCGCGATCAGGGTGCTCTCGGCGAAGTTGTTGGAGCCGACGACGACGGTGTCGCCGCTCGCCTTGCTGTCCGACAGCGGGTCGGACTTGCTGTCGCTGGAGGAGGAACAGCCCGCCAGCAGGGCCGTCGTCGCGGCGAGCGCGACGGTCGCCGCACCTCGGTATGTCCGGATTGACCTGCTGGGAAGGGTGTGGAGAGTCACGGTTGCCGTTCCGGGAGCTGAGGGAAGGGTGGGGGTGTTGCGAACCACTCCACACGATCCAATCCAGCCCGTTCTCGGTCAGTCAAGTGTCTCCGGGTCACCGATTGGCTTCGATCCGTGGCCAGTTGTGGATGGAGAGCGGTCTCTTTGTAACGGATTCTTGATAAAGAGCAAGCGGAACGGCGCTTCAAGAACGCTGTAGTCTCACCGCAGTTGATATCGGTCACAGCGGTGCACGGGGCCCGCTACTCGGTGTCGTTCCGCAACAGCTCGGGGTGAAGACGCCCCCCCCACACCAGACACCCTGATGAAGGAGGCCCGGTGTCCACGAACCAGGTGGACGCGCCCGTCCGTCCCACCCCGCAGCAGGGCGGGATACGGGGATTCGCCGACCGTTGGCCCTTCCGGCGCAAGCTCAACCTGCTGGTCGGAGTACCGCTCGCCGTCATCGCCGTCCTGCTGGCGTATGTCTTCACCGACCTGGTGCAGCAGTCCACCAGCGCGGACTCCGCGGCGCAGCTGGTCCGGGACAGCGCCCAGGTGGCGCGGCTCGTGGACAGGGTCGAGGCGGAGCACCAGCAGGCGATCCTGCTCTCCGCGCGGTACGAGTCCGGGAACTCCAGGCCCTCGCCGCACGCCTACCAAGCCGCCCAGAACGCCGTGGACTCCCAGGTCAGGAGAGTCCGTCAGACCTTCGGCGACCGGCTGCCGGGCACCGAGGCGGACGCCCTGCGGCAGGTCGAGGGCCTGTCCAGCCTGCGTGACTCCGTCGAGCAGGCGTACCTGCCGGCCGACAACATCGACCCGGCCTACTCCAACGCCTCCAACGACCTGATCGACGGCCTCGGACTGGACCGCAACACCAACCTCGCCTCGACCTTCACCGGCAACCTGCTGGACTCCCTGCTGCGCGCGGACGCCGCCCACGGCGCCTTCGAGACCAACGTGCTGGCGGCGACCACCGGGGACACCAACGCGCTGATCGAGTTCACCAACGCGGTCGGCGCCTACGACCTCTACCAGCACCAGGCCGACCGGTTCGGCCGGTTCGCCTCCGACGGACAGGCCGAGCAGCTCGCCGGTCTCGAACACACCAAGGCGCAGGGCAGGATCGCCCAGTCCTTCGCCGAGCTGCAGATCGACCCGACCAAGCTGGTGTCGGGCAGCCCGGACCAGATCGAGCTGGCGGTCAAGGACGCGCTGACCGACTACCCCGCCTACCTCGACCAGGCCGCCGCCCGGCTGGCCATCACCACCTCGCTCATCGGCCAGATCGCCGACCGCGCCGACGCCGCCGCCGACTCCGCCCGCTGGCGCGCCATCTGGCTGCTGACCGGCGCGCTGCTCGGCTTCGTCCTGTGGCTCGCCCTGTCGGTGCTGGTGCGCCGCTCGGTGATCCGCCCCGTGCAGGCCCTGACCGGGGTCGCGCACGAGGTCGCCGAGGTGGCGGGCCGCGAACTCGCCCGCGTCGCCGACGACGACGCCGAGGACGCCGGCCCGCCCCGGCTGCGGGACATGCCGGTCACCGCCCGGGACGAGATCGGCGACCTGGCCGAGGCGTTCAACCAGGTGCAGACCACGGCCGCGGCGCTCCTGGAACGCCAGGTGCTCAGCCGCCGCAACACCGCCGAGATGTTCGGCAACGTCGGCCGCCGCGTCAGCAACCTGACCACCCGCCAGCTGGCCTTCATCGACGCGGTGGAGCGGGCCGAGACCGACCCGGCGCTCCTGGAACGCCTCTACTCCATCGACCACATCGCCGTCCGGCTGCGCCGCAACGCCGACAGCCTGATGCTGCTGGCCGGCATCCGCGAGACCGTGCTGGCCGCCGGGCCCACCCCGGTGTCCAACGTCGTGCGGGCGGCGCTCGGCCAGATCGAGGGGTACCAGCGGGTACGGCTGTACGCCGGCACGGACGCCGTGATCGAGCCGGACATCATCGGCGACCTCACCCTGATGGTGGCCGAACTCCTGGAGAACGCGGTGTCGTTCTCGCCGGCGGGCAGCCCGGTCGAGGTGACCGTGCGCGCCGGCGACGCCGGTGCGCACATCGTCGTCACCGACCACGGTCTCGGCATGAGCGCCGAGCGGCTGGCCGAGGAGAACCAGCGGCTGATCCGCCGTGAGCGCCTCGACCTGGTGCCGACCAAGGTGCTCGGCCTGTTCGTGGTGGGTGCGCTGGCCCGGCGCTGGGAGATCGGCGTCGAGCTGACCCGGACCCCGGGCGGCGGTGTCACCGCCGAAGTGACGCTGCCCGGGCGCCTGTTGCTGACGATGAGCGCGGTGGCCGACACCGCCGGCAGCCCGCTCACCGTGGAACCGGCGGCACCCACCGGGCCGACCGGACCGACCCCGGCGGCCTCGGTGCCGACCGGCCCGGCCCCGGCGCGCAACGGCGCGGCCACGCCGAGCTGGGCCACCGGCACGGCGCACGCCGCCGCGGAGCCCGAGGGCCCGCTCCCCCGCCGGGTGCCGCGCCGCGAGCCGGCCGCCGACGCCGGGACGGCCCCGCAGATCCCGGCCGCGCGCTCCGGCGAACCCCCGGCCGACACCGCCGACGGCAGCCGCCCCCTGCGCCGCCGGGTCCGCGGCGCCACCCTGCGGACCACCGTCGGCGCCGCCCAGACCCTCTCCCAGCCGCCGCGTACCCGCGACGCCGAGGCCGAGCGGGCCGCCCTCGACGAGTTCGAGGCGGCGGTGGAGCGCGCCCGGCGCGACAGCGACACCGGCAGCCACGAGCGGCCCGCGCCGCACCCCCGAACGAATCCGCCGCACGACCAGATCCACCTTCCGGAAGGAGCCGAGCAGTGAGCACGTCGACAGGTGACACCCCGACGGGCGGCATCACGCCGACCGACCTGCAGGCGGCCGCAGCCGACTTCACCTGGCTGCTGAACCGCTTCGCGACCGAGACCGCAGGCGTGGTCGACGCGATCGCCGTGTCCTCGGACGGCCTTTTGATCGCCGTCTCGGAGCTGCGCGAGCGCGCCCATTCCGAGCGGCTGGCCGCGATCGTCTCCGGCATCACCAGCCTGGCCGCCGGCGCCTCCGGCAACTACGGCCTGGGCGGCCTCAACAAGGTCATCATCGACCTGGAGGGCGGCCATGTCATCGTCTCCGCGATCGGCAACGGCGCCGTGCTCGGCGTGGTCGCCGACAACGAGGCCAAGCTCGGCAACATCGCCTACGAGATGACGTTGTTCGCCAACCGCGCCGGTGCGGCCCTCAGTCCACAGCTCGTCCTGGAGCTGAAGAACAGCGTCGGCGTCCCACAGACGCGCTGACCGGGGTCTTTGGTAGAGATCCGGTCGAGAGAGGAAGACACAGCCATGGCGGACGGCTCACCGCCCCCGGGCAGCGACCCGGTCGGCCCCGCCCCCGCCGTACGGCCGTTCCTGGTCACCGCCGGCCGGGTGGCGGACAGCGCCTCCGGACCGGCGATGCCCGTCGAGACCCAGGTGGTGGCCACCGCCGCCGGGCTCGCGGTGCTGGACCGGCTCTCCTTCGAGCAGCACGACATCGTCGCGGCGTGCCGGCTTCCGCAGTCGCTCGCGGAACTGGCGGCCCGGCTGCGGCTGCACCTGAACGTGGTCCGGGTGCTGGCAGAAGACCTGCGCGAGGCCGGGCAGCTGACGGTCCACGTGCCGGACTTCGAGGCCACCCACGACTCGTCCGTCCTGCGCAGGGTTATCGATGGCCTGCGGGCCATCCCCGACTCCCGAGGGGTACTCCGTGACACCGACTGACTCGCTGACCCGGGGCGCCGGGCGTACGGCCGTGCGGCCGCCGCTGCCGGTGAAAATGGTCATCGCGGGCGGTTTCGGCGTGGGCAAGACCACCGCCGTCGGCTCGATCTCGGAGATCGAGCCGCTGACCACCGAGGCGTCGATCACCGAGGTCGCGGCGGGTGTGGACGACCTCTCGCTCACCCCGCGCAAGACGACCACGACCGTGGCGATGGACTTCGGCTGCATCACCATCGACCCGACGCTGAAGCTGTACCTGTTCGGCACCCCCGGGCAGGAACGGTTCGGCTTCATGTGGGACGACATCGTGGAGGGCGCGCTCGGCGGGCTCGTCATCGTTGACACGCGTCGCCTGGACGACTGCTACGCCGCGGTCGACTACTTCGAGCACAAGGGGATACCGTTCGCCGTCGCGATCAACGCGTTCGACGGGCAGGTGGAACACTCGCTGGACGAGGTGCGCTGGGCGCTGGACGTCGCCGAGGGGACGCCGCTGGTCGTCTTCGACGCGCGTGAACGGGGTTCCGTGCGGGATGCGCTGCTTGTTGTTCTGGAACTGGCGCTGGCGCGTAGTGGGGGGTAGTGCGGTGGGTGGGGAACTGCGGGCCGTGTGTGGCTGAGCGCGCAGTTCCCCGCGCCCCTTGCGGGGCGCTACCGCTTGAGGGGCGCTAGCTCCGCCGTACTCCGGGCGAGACCGTCAGTCTCTGTACCGCCCAGAAGATGCCCAGCGTCGCCAGGGCCATCGCGGCCACCAGGGTGGCGCCGCCCACCACCTTCTCGTAGTTCTTCTGGTAGAGACCGTCGATGATGTAGCGGCCCAGGCCGCCGAGGCTGATGTACGCCGCGATCGTGGCCGTCGAGACGATCTGGATGGCCGCGGAGCGCAGGCCGCTGAGGATCAGGGGCAGCGCCACCGGGAGTTCGACCTGGAAGAGGATGCGCGGCTCGGTCATGCCCATGCCCCGGGCGGCGTCCACCGGGGACGGGTCGACCGAGCGGAGCGCCTCGTACGTCGTGACCAGGATCGGCGGTACGGCGAGGATCACCAACGGGATCATCACCGGCAGCATGCCGAAGCCCAGCCAGATGAACATCAGGACCAGCAGGCCGAAGCTGGGCAGCGCGCGGCCGGCCGTGGCGATCAGGGCGAGGGCGTTGCCGCCGCGGCCGTAGTGGCCGGTGACCAGGCCGACGGGCAGGCCGATCAGGGCCGCGTAGGCGAGCGCCTCCAAGGAGTACTGGATGTGCTCCCACACGCGCGTGGGGATGCCGTCGTAGCCGTGCCAGTGCGAACTGTCGCTGAAGAAGGCGTGGATGAAGTTGAGGACGTTCACCGGGTGCTCTCCTTCGGCATCCAGGGCGTCAGCACACGGCGGACGAGGACGAGGAGCGCGTCGGCCAGGATCGCCAGCACGGCCGTCGTCACCACGGAGTTCACCGCCAGCTCGGGACGGTGGTAGGTGTTCGCGTCGTTGAGCAGGTTGCCGAGCGCACCCTGGTTGCCGATCAGCATGCCGACGCTGACCAGGGAGATGCTGGAGACGGTGGCGACGCGCAGGCCCGCGATGATGGCGGGGACCGCGATCGGCAACTGGACCTGGAAGTAACGGCGGACGGGACCGAGGCCCATCGCGGTGGCGGCGGCGAGGGTCTCCTGCGGGACCGAGCGGACGCCGTCCACGATGGCCGGGACCAGCACCACCAGGCTGTACACCGCGAGCGGGATCATCACCGTGGTCTCGGTCTGGCCGGTGTAGTCGATGAGGATCACGAAGAAGGCCAGGGAGGGGATGGCGTACAGGATCGTGGTCACGCCCAGCACCGGCGGGTACAGCCAGCGGAAGCGCACGCAGAGCTGGGCGACGGGCAGGGACACCAGCAGACCGGCCAGGACCGGGATGAGGGCCTCGCGCAGGTGCAGGCCGATCAGCCCGAAGTAGGTGTTCTGGAGGTCGCTGGGAATGTCGAAGAAACCGCTCATCCCCCGACCTTCGCGTCGTCGCGGCCCTCGGCGTGGGCGGTGCGGATCGCGGCGCCGATGACCTGCTGGGAGACGACGCCGACCGCGCGTCCCTCATCGTCCACGGCCACGGCCCAGCCGGTCGGCGAGAGCACCGAGCCGTCGAGCGCGGCGCGCAGCGAGTCCCGGCCCGGCACGAAGGGCCGCCCGTACGACAGCAGTCGTGTCGGGTCGATCGAACCGGCGGTGAGGTCGCCCGGTTCGCCCCAGCCGAGCGGCCTGCCGTCCAGGTCCGTCACGAGGAGGTAGGGGGCGTCGGCCGAGGCGCGGGCGCCGAGCCGGGCGGCGTCGGCGTCGATCGCGACGATCGGGGCCCGCTGCAACTCCAGCCCGGCGGACGGGAAGAAGGACAGCCGGCGGATGCCCCGGTCGGCGCCGAGGAAGTCCTCCACGAAGGTGTCGGCGGGGTCGGTGAGCAGTTCGGCGGGGGGCGCGTACTGCGCGAGGTGACCGCCCGTACGCATCACGGCGACCATGCTGCCGAGCTTGATCGCCTCGTCGATGTCATGGGTGACGAAGACGATGGTCTTACCCAACTCGTCCTGAATGCGCAGCAGTTCGTCCTGAAGTCCCTTGCGGACCACGGGGTCGACGGCGGAGAACGGTTCGTCCATCAGGAGTACGGGCGGGTCCGCGGCGAGCGCCCGGGCCACGCCGACGCGCTGCTGCTGGCCGCCGGAGAGCTGGTACGGGTAGCGCTTGGCGAGTGCCGAGTCCAGACCCACCCGTTCCATCAGCTCGGCCGCCCGGGCGCGTGCCCTCTGCTTGGTCCAGCCGAGCAGCCGGGGCACGGTGGCGATGTTGTCGATGATGGTGCGGTGCTGGAAGAGACCGGCGTTCTGGATGACGTAACCCATGGACCGGCGCAGGGTGTTGACGGGCTGCGCGTGGATGTCGGCGCCGTCGAGGAGAATGCGGCCCTCGCTGGGCTCCACCATCCGGTTGATCATGCGCAGGGTCGTCGTCTTGCCGCAGCCCGAGGGCCCGACGAAGACGGTGATCGAGCGGTCCGGTATGTCCAGGGAGAGTCGGTCGACGGCGACCGTACCGTCCGGGTACCGCTTGGTGACTGAATCTATCCGTATCAAAGCGCCGAATACCCTTCGGGTTTGGCTGACAATGCCCGATTTTCGACCACGGTCGCCGTGGCACAGGCCGTTGCGGACAGAGTTTAGACCGCCGGTGTTTCAGGACTTTGGCGACTGACTGGTTGTCTTCAGTCCGTGATCTGTCGCCCGCCGTCAGCCGCGCCTGATCGTGGCCAGGGCCCGCCAGCGGGCCCGGGTGACGTCCTCGCCGTCCACCCAGCGCGCCCTGCCGCAGGGCGACGCGGACGGTTCGAGTCCCGCCATGAAGCAGACGAGGTCGGCGTAGTAGGCGTAGTCCGGGCCGGGGCTGAGATCCCGCAGCCGTGCCACGGCCGCCTGCGCCCCGGCCCGGTCGTCCAGGACCGCGTGGTGGAAGCCGAGGGCGAGTTCCAGGGTGAGCCGGGCGGCGGTGATGCCCGCGACCCCGGCCTCGGCACGCAGCACGTCGGCGCGGTCGGTCACCTCGGGGCCCGGGGTCCCGGCGTCCCGGACGAGGGCGGCGATGCGGGCGGTGAGCCGGGTGGCACGCAGGTCGAGTCCGGCGAGCAACTGCCGGGCCAGGTCCAGTTCGTCCGCGGCGGCGGCCGGGTCGACGAAGGCCAGTACGAAGGCCCGCTGGGTCTGGGCGGTGGCGCGTTCGCCGGCCACGGCGTGCCGCTCGGCCTCGTCGCGGGCCGCCGCGTACGCCTCGGCGGCCCGGGCCATGTCGCCCTGCACCCACCAGACGTCACCGAGCACCCGGTGGTGGCGCCCGGCCCAGCCCAGGGTGGCGGCGGTGCTCAGGGCCGTCGGGAAGTCCCCGGCCAGCCGGGCCAGGTGGGCGAGTCCCCGGCGGGCCGCCGGGGCGAGCCGTCCGCCGCCCTCGGCGACGACCCGCATACCGCTGCGCGACTCCACCGAACGGCCCAGGTCGCGCTCGGCCTTGGCCCGGTAGTACACGGCCATGTCCCGCAACTCCGGGGGCAGCAGGCCCGATTCGACGACCGCGGTGAGCCGGTCGACGGTGCGTTCCCGGTGCTCGTGCTGACGGCGGGCGAGTGCACTGAGGGTCTCCACCAGGGCGTCGGCCGCCGTGCGCAGCGCGGCCGGCGGGTCCCCGACCGGAGCGGGCGGAGCGAGCGGCTCCCACACGGAGTCCCCGACATAGCTCCAGGCCGCGTCGGTGAGCCAGCCCAGGCCGAGACCGAAGTCGCGGGCGAGGCGCAGTCCCTGCCGCAGGCAGTCGACGAGCCGCCCGCGGTCGCCTTCGGGAGCGGTGGCCCAGCACTCCCCGACGGCGTCGAACGCCCGCGCCGCCGCACGTTCCCAGTCACCCGCCGACCAGCGGTCGTCTGCCGGGTCGTTGGCCGATCGGATGGTCGAACGGATGACCCCGTGCAGGTGGTAGGGCCAGACGGCGTGCGGGTCCGACAGGACGAACGGCCGCTCGACCAGGCGCAGGGCGGCGGCCTCGTAGGTCATCCCGGCCGCCCTGGAGGCCAGCGGTACGTCGAAGTGGTCGAGCAGCGACACCGAGCGCAGCACATGCCGTTCGTCCGGCGTGAGGTCGGTGAGCGTACGGCTGATGAGGGCCGGGAAGGCGACGTCGAAGTCGGCGGGGACGGGTTCGCGCCCGGTGCGCCGGATGGCCAGGAAGCGCTGCACGGCCAGGTCGAGATGGAGCGGCAAGCCGTGCGAGCGGGCGACCATCACCGCCCTGACCTCCGGCGCGATGACCGGACGGCCGTCGCGGGTCAGGCGCCGGGCCAGGTAGTCGTCGCAGTCCTCGGGCGAGAAGTCCCCGACGAGGATCTGCCGGGACGGCCCCCGCACGGGCCCGCTGGGCGCGGCGAGGCCCGGCCAGGCCGCCGGTCCGGTCCAGTCGAGCTGGCCGTGCAGGGCGTCCTCGGCCCACTGGAGGCGGCTGCGGCCGGTGACCACGAAGAAGGCGTTGGGCATCAGCCAGACCACCCGCTGCAGCAGCCGTTCCAGGTCACGGTGGACTCGGTCGCCGACGTCCTCGAAGGTGTCGAGGAGGACCACCGGCAGCACGGCCCGCGCCGGCGGGAGCCGGGCGATCTCCCAGGCCAGCAGGTGCGCGTAGTAGGAGAGAGCGTCCAGATCGGGCTCGGCCTCCAGGAGGTCGGCGAGCCGCGCGCAGCCGGCGAGCGCGCGTACGGCGGTGCGGTGGTCGCGCAGGGCGCGGATCAGGGCGCCGGTGACCTGTCCGACGACCGCGCCGACCGTGCCGGGCAGCAGCAGAGCCTGGGCGATGTCGGTGAGGGCGGACTGCATCTGGTCCGGCACGGCCTGTCCGAAGCGCCGGCCCAGGCCGCCGCGCCGCAGGAACTCCTCCAGCGGCTCGCCCGGGTGGACGTGGTCCCAGTACCGGCGCAGCGCCAGGTCGAAGGCGGGCAGTGGGCGGCCGAGTTCGGCGAGGGCCAGCCGGAGGGTGAGGATCACCCGTTCGAAGTCCGTGCCGGCCGAACGGGCGAGATCGATCCGGACGGGAAGGACCCGGCCGCTCACCCGGAGGGGCTCACCCCACTGGGTGGGCCGGTGCTCCGCGTGGGCGAGGGCAGCCTCCACCTTCCGCGACAGCGTCGACTTCCCTATGCCACCGATGCCGTGGAAGACGAGGACGTTGTTCCGCGGCGCCTCCAGGTCCTCGACGTCGAAGCCGGGCGCCGAGAGGGCTTGCGCATGCTCGGCCAGGGCAGCGGTGACGGCTGCCCACTGCTCCTGACGGTTGGTGAAGTGCTCCTCGACCTGGATTCCCCGATCGTTCGAACCGAACAGCGCACGAAGATCCCGCCCGCCCACGAAACCCCCCCGGATATACCAGGATCGTATGCGCTCGGCGAATCGACGCCCATAGCGGAACCGGCCATTCCGAATGAACGCTCCGTGTTCCCCCTTGCATACGAGTGTCACGGGCGCTCCAGGGACCCTAAGCTGTGGGACCACGGAACGGGGCCACACCACAGGCCTCACCACGCTCCGCTCCGACATCACAGGACACGGAGAGAATTCGGTGTGGTTGATCACCAGTCGTAAGGGCAGACGCTCCGGTGGGTGCAAAGAGCAAGGAAATCCCTGGCCCATTCGCCACGTGTGGGACGCCACGTCCAAGGCGCTGGGTATTCGCCCGGCCGAAAGGGTTCGGGGGGACCGAGCCGTCGAGGTGAACGCGGTGTCCGATCCGGAGATCCAGAACAGGCCGTCCGCCGACACCGGGGAAACCGGGGAGTCACCCCGAACCGAACTCGCCGGTTATGCGGTGGCGTTGGAATGCGTACGCCTCGTCATCGCCTGGTACAACAGGGCCATCTATCTGGAGCGACGACTCCCGGAACCCGACAGCGCGCGCCTGAATTCATTGATGATTGAACGACAGAAGTGCCTGGACGAGCGGAAATCGCTCGCCCGATCGGGACCCGAGGAAATCGCGCGGGTGACCCGGGACTACGGCGCACTCTTCCGCAGGCTCACGGATTCGTGGCCGCCGGTCAGTTGACCAGGGACATCAGGGGCGCGGCCAGTTCCAGGACCTCCTCCCACTCGTCACGGTACTGGGGAAGTTCCCGGCACAGCCGCTCATGGTTCACGAGGAAGGCCGCCGCCTCCTCGCAGGTGTAGGGCCGCCGCCGCTCCGCGAGCAGCGCGTCGACCGCCCCACCGCCGAGCCTGCCCCCGGTCTCGCGCTCGCCCCGGTGCAGCACCACCCCACCCCGGCGCACCACGCTCACCGCGTCGGCCGCGGACTCCTGCTCGACCGCCGCGAGGACCTCGGCGACGGCCTCGAAGCACTCGTCGTGCCCGCCGACCCAGGTGAACCGGGCCAGGGCCGCCTCCGTCCGCAGCATGTCGGCGTAGCGCAGGCCGATCCCCTGACGGCTGTCCGCCCTGCGTACGGCCAGCACCACCAGCTCGACGCGGTAACCGTCGTGCCGGAAAGCGGCGAGGTCGTCGAGGAACGCGCAGACCGGACCGGGGCTGTTCTCGCTCACGAGGTGACCGCGCAGGGCGCGCACGCGCTCCTCCAACCGCCACTGCCACTCCTGGTAGACGGATCGGATCCGGGCGCCGGCGGTCCGTGGATCAGCGGCGAGCAGCCCCAGGTAACCGGGGTGGTAGATCTTGAAGTCGTCCCCGGACACACGCGTCGCGCCGTCCATTCCGACGGGCATCAACTGGGACTTTCCCGCACCGGGCTGCGCCACGATGACGCTCCGGCACGGGGCGGTCTGCCGCACGACGTCGGGTTCGTAGTCGGCCCGAATCTGTTCGAAAATCTCCTCGATGTCGGTCCGGGAGAGTTCGCCGAGAGGGGAGACCGGGCGGGACGATTCGCCGGCCCGGAGGACCGGGACGCTCCCGCCGGCCCCGCGAAAGATCGAACACGTGCCGCAGGTGCAGTTCCGATCACGCGGAGAGAAACCGGCGCGTCGCACAATGGACAAGGGGCGTCCCGATCTGTGACTCATGGGCGATGAAGGGACCGCAGGAACCAGGCGCACCAACAGGGTTTTTCACCCCTTGCATTGCCTGAGTCTCAGCGGACTCACAGGACATCTTCCGCTCGATCCACCCCGTACGCAATGGCCGTCGGAACCCCGCCGCATACCGACCACCCGGTCACCGTCATCCGTACGGACGAAAGAATTCCGGCCAACTGTGAATTGAAGGTGTTTCAGACGTCGGCGGCGGCTGACCGCGGCGGGGTCTCCGCCCGGAGCCCGGGGCTCCGCCCGGCGGGGTCTCCGCCCGGAGCCCGGGGCTCCGCCCGGCGGGGACCGGGCACGACCTGTGCGCCTCGACGGTCATGGTCGTGGACAACGGGCACCAAGGGGAGCTCATTGCGCGCTCCCGTGACGACGCGATGACCCTCGCCGGGCTCAAGAGCCTGCGGCGCCGGGCTCAAGAGCCTGCGGAACTCAGGCCGCGACCGGCAGGTCCGCCGTTCTCAGCACGGCTCGCGCCGCGTCCACCACGAACACCTCGCAGCCCGGACGCCCGGCCGCCCACGCGGCGCCCTCCGCACCCATCGCGAAGGCGGCCGTCGCCACGGAGTCGGCCTCCGTCAGGGTCGGCGCGACCACCGTGACGCTGAGCAGCCCGGTCGCCGGACGCCCCGTACGGCCGTCCACGATGTGGTCGCCGCGCTCGTAGCGGGCGGAGGTGGCGACCGCGCGGTCGGTCAGCTCCAGGACCGTGCACAGCCGGTCGGCGTGGTCGGGATGCCGTACCCCCACCCGCCAGGGCCCGCCGGAGGCGACCACGTCTCCCCCGGCGTTCAGCACGAACCGCCGCGCCCCGGCCGCAGCCAGCAGCTCCGCCGCCCGCTGCACGGACCAGCCCTTGACCACCGCGCACGGGTCGAGGTGCCGCCCCGGCAGCCGCACGTCGAACGCGCCGCCGGTCGCCAGCCGGTACTCCTCGCACAGTGCGAGCACCTCGGCGAGGTCCGGGGACACGGCCTCCTCGGCGATCTCTCCCCGGTCGAGCCGGCACACCTCGCTGTCCGGCCGGTACGGGCTGAACCGCTCGTCGACCTCGCGCAGCCAGTCGAAGACGGCGTCCGCGGCCGCCGCGAAGTCCCCCTCGTCGTCGACGCGCAGGGACACCGGGAAGCCCATGACGTGTTCGACCCGGCGCATGGTCAGCCCTTCGCGTCGATCGCGGCCTGGAGGGACTCCTTGTAGCCGTCACTGGTGATCGTCGCGCCGGAGACGGTGTCGATGTCCGCGGTCTGCGCCTTCAGCGTCTCCGAGATCAGCACCGGCACCGCGGCCGTCGTCTGCGGGTGGTTCGGCTGCTGGAGCATCCTGACCGCGGTGATCCTGTCGCCGGAGAAGGTCACCTGGACCTGGACGGGACCCTTGTCGGTGTCGACGGTCGTCCCCCGGACGACCGTGCCCGAGGCCGGGGTCGTGGCGGTGGACGGGGTCGTTGCGGACGGGGTCGTGGCCGGTGCGGCGGTGGAGGCCGTCGTACCGCCGATCGACGGCTCGTAGCGCCAGACGGGGATCAGGCCGGCGATGCTCAGGGCGACGACGGGTATGGCTCGCTTCACGGTGTCCCTCTCATCCCGCCAGGCTGAAACGCTCGAAGTGGATCTGCGGCTTGGGTACGCCCAGGTCTCCCAGGCTGCGCAGCACCGCGTTCATCATCGGGGGCGGCCCGCACAGGAAGACGTCCCGGTCGGCGATGTCGGGCACCAGCCGGGCCAGTTCGCGCGCGGCCAGCTTGTCGGGCACCGGCGGGCCGGTGACCAGGTGGAGTTCGGCGTCCTTGGCGACGGCGAGGTCGCGGAGTTCGTCGTAGAGGACGGCGTCCCGGTCCGTGCCGACGCGGTAGATGACGACCGCGTGGCCCTCCAGGTCCTCCAGGAGCGCCCGGATCGGCGTGACACCGACACCGCCCGCGATGAGCAGGGACTCGGTCCTCTGCCGGTGCAGGGTGGTGAACGCGCCGTACGGGCCCTCGGCGAAGACACGCGTGCCGACCTTCAGGTGCCGCAGGGCGGCGCTGCCGTCACCGGCGGCCTTGGCGGTCAGGCGCAGGGTGCGGCCGTCGGGTGCGGCGGAGAGGGAGAAGGGGTTGGCCTGCCACCAGCGGTCCTTGGTCAGGAAGCGCCAGAGGAAGAACTGGCCGGCCCGCGCGCCCAGCTTGTCGAGGTCACGGCCGGTGACGTGGACCGAGACCACGTCGTCCGACTCGGGGACGACCGCGGAGACCCGGAACTGGTGGCGTCGGTTGCGCCAGAGGGGGAGGACGAGACGGCCGAGGGCCACCGCGCCGAGGGCCACGCCCCACACGGCGTACCAGTACGCCTTCGCGGCGGACGACGCCGTGAAGGTCGTACCGACCGCGACCTGGTGGCTGAAGGCGAGCACCACGGCCACGTACGTGTACAGGTGGATGAAGTGCCAGGTCTCGTAGGCGAGTCGGCGGCGGGCGTAGCGGGCCGAGACGGCGCCCACGACGAGGATGACGCCGAGCGCGACGACGGCCCGGAGCACGCCCTCCGTGGTCCGGGCGAGGTCGACGAGCTCGGTGACCGGGCCGACGCCCGCGCCGTCTGCGTAACCGAAGCTGATGAAGACGGCGTGCGCGAGCAGCGTCCAGAGCAGGGCGAAGCCGGTCCAGCGGTGCCAGGACGTCAGCCGGTCCATGCCGATCCGGCGGTCCAGCCAGGGCAGCCGGGCCACCAGCACCAGCTGGAAGGCCATGACGAGGGCGCCGTACAGCCCGAAGAGACGGCCGAGGACGATCAGGGCGTTGGAGGCGAAGCCGGCCCGGGCGAAGAAGTAGGCGACCACGGCCGCGTTCACGGCGAGCACGGCGTACAGGCCCGTACGGGCCACCACCCTGGGGCGTATCGCCGTGGGGGGCGCAGGGGGCGATTGGACGGTCGTCACGGGTCGGCAGCTCCTTGATCGGGTCCGGGGAGTCGAGCTTCCCCCGCGCCTGCTGTCGTTTTCCTGTCGGGCCGCTTTCAACTGGTTATCGATGTGTTCTCGGTGCCCGGACGGGTCTGGCGTCCGCCGCCGCGTACCGCAGTATGAGCGGGTGGAAAAAGTACGACTCCTGGTCGTGGACGACGACCCGCCGATCGCCGACCTGGTCGCGACGGTGGCGCGGTACGAGGGCTGGGACGCGGTCACCGCGTACTGCGGTGAGGACGCGCTGGCCCGGGCCGCCGAGTTCCGGCCGGACATCGTCGTGCTCGACCTGATGCTGCCGGACCTCGACGGCTTCGGCGTGCTCGACCGGCTGCGGACTTCCGGGACGATGGTGCCGGTGGTGTTCCTCACGGCCCGCGACGGGGTCGCCGACCGGGTCGCCGGGCTCACCCGGGGCGGCGACGACTACCTGGTCAAGCCGTTCGCGGTGGAGGAGCTGATGGCCCGGCTGCGGACCGTGCTGCGGCGCAGCGCCGGGCCCGGTTTCCAGCGCTCGGTGCTCCGGATCTCGGATCTGACGATGGACGAGGACACCCGCGAGGTCCGCCGCGGCGACCGGCTGCTCTCCCTGACCCCCACCGAGTTCGAGGTGCTGCGCTACCTGATGCGCAAGTCGCCGACGGTCCTCACCAAGGCGCAGATCCTCGACCACGTGTGGGAGTACGGCTTCGGCGGCCGGTCGAACGTGGTGGAGCTGGTCGTCAGCAGGTTGCGCCGCAAGATGGACGAGTCGGGCGGGGAGTCCCTGATCCACACCGTGCGCGGCTTCGGGTACGTCATACGGCAGCAGGCGGCGGAGTGATCGGACGGCTGCTGCGCTCGTACCGGGGCACCCGGCTCGGCACCCGGCTGGCGCTCGGGCTCGGCGCGCTGGCTCTGGTGGTGTTCGCGGTCGTCGGCACGGCCCTGACCACCTACATGCGGGACTATCTCTCGGCCCAGCTCGACGACCAGCTGGGGCTCGCCCAGACCGCCCAGTCGAAGAGCATCGAACAGAACGGCTCCCTCCAGGGCAAGAAGTACTACCGCTGGTACTACGCCGTGTACGACGTCTCGAACGGCGTCCCGGTACTGCGCAAGCCCGAGGAGGCGGGCGACCTGCCCGCGGACATCGACGACCTCACCTCCGTCGCGAAGGCGCAGATCGCCGCGGGCACCGAGGTGCTGCGCACCGAGGACCTGGCCGGGGAGGGCGAGTACCGGCTGCGCGGCTGCGCGGTGGAGCCGGGGGTGGTGCTGGTCAGCGGCGCCCCCATGGACAGCATCGACGACACCGTTCGGCAGCTGGTCACCGTCCAGGTCGTCGCCTTCGGGCTGGCCCTGCTGGCGCTGGTGGTCTTCGGCCGCCGGCTGCTGCGCAACGGTCTGGAGCCGCTGAGCGACATGGCGCGCACCGCGCACGGCATCGCCTCGCACAACCTCACGGAGTCCGCGGCGCGGCTGCCGCTGCGCGCGGCCAAGCGGGGCGGCGGGCCGGAGGTCGAGGAGCTGCGCACCGCGTTCAACACGATGCTCGAACACATCGACCACTCGCTCGCCGTGCGCGCCGAGGCCGAGCAGCGGCTGCGCCGCTTCGTCGCGGACGCCTCGCACGAGCTGCGCACCCCGCTGATGTCGGTACGCGGCTACGCGGACCTCTTCCAGTACGCGGCCGCCAACCAGCCCGAGGAACGCGACAAGCACCTGGCCCGGCTGCGCGCCGAGGCGGCCCGGATGGGGGTCCTCCTGGACGACCTGCTGCTCCTCGCGCGCCTGGACGCCGCCGAGGTGGAGACTCCGCTGCGGGTGGAGGACACCGATCTGGCGGAGCTGGTCCGGGAGGCCGCGGACGCCTTCCGCGCGGCCCGCGCCGGCCATCCGCTGACGGTGACCGTGGGCCCCGAACCGGTCCCGCTCCGCATCGACCCGGTCCGGATCCGCCAGGTGCTGGACAACCTGCTCACCAACGCGGCCGTCCACACGCCCGCCGGGACCCCGGTGTCCGTGACGGTCGAGGTCGCCGCCGGCTCGGCGTCGGTACGCGTCGTCGACCGGGGCCCCGGTGTCCCGGCCGCCGACCGCGCCCGGGTCTTCGACCGCTTCTACCGCGTCGACAAGGCCCGCAGCCGCGACCGCGGCGGCAGCGGGCTGGGGCTGTCGGTGGCGCGCGCACTGGTGGAGGCCCACGGGGGGACGATCACCCTGGACGAGGGGCGGGAGCGGACGACGGTGTTCACCCTGACGCTCCCCCTCGCCCCGCCACCGTCCGGCGAGCCGCGAGGAGCCGAGCCGGAGGGGACCTCGCCGGAGGGGGCGACGCCTCGGAAACCGACGGGTTCCCAGGCCCCGGCGTAGTCCCCCTGCCGGTGTCAGAGATCCAGGACGACGTCCTGAGCGGGTCTGCTGCAGCAGATGAGGATGTTGCCCTCGCCGGGTGGCTCCACCGGGTCCGGGGAGTAGTCCACGGCTCCGGACATCAGGGCGAGCTCACAGGTGTGGCAGACGCCGGTGCGGCACGACCACTGGACGGGGACGTCGCACGCTTCGGCGAGTTCCAGCAGGGAGCCCTGGTCGTCGTTCCACGGGACGGTCAGTCCGCTGCGGGCGAAGGAGACGGAGGGGCCGGTGCCCGGTGTGCCTTCGGGCCGGTGCGGCGCCCTCACCGTGGGCGTGCCCTTGATCCCCGGGGTGAGGGAGGGACCGCCGCTGAAGTTCTCGGTGTGCACGCGGGACGGCCGCAGCCCGGCCTCGACCAGCGCGCCGGTCATGCGGTCCATGAAGGCCGGCGGCCCGCAGACGTAGGCGTCGGCATCGCTGGGCAGGCCCAGGGAGAGGATCCGCTCGCCGGAGATGCGGCCGGCTTCCGAGTAGTCCTTGCCGTGCTCGTCGGCGGGGTCGGGCCTGCTGTAGTAGACGACCGACCGCGCGTCGGCCATGAGTGCGACCAGGTCACGGACCTCCTGGGCGAAGGGATGCTCTCGGCCGTTGCGGGCGGCGTGCAGCCACCACACCTGTCTGCCGGAGGAGTCGTGCGCCAGTGAGTGCAGCATGGCCAGAACGGGCGTCGCCCCGATGCCGGCGGACACCAGCACGACCGGCGTGTCACCGCTGGGCAGGTAGAAGGTGCCGCGCGGTGCGGCGAACTCCAGGCTGTCCCCGGCCCGCACGTGGGTGCGCACGTAGGAGCTCGCCAGACCGTGGGGTTCTGCCTTCACGCTGATCCGGTAGGTGCCGGTGCCGGGCCGCCCCGACAGCGAGTAGCTGCGGATCAGGGGCGCCTCGGCTGCCGCCGTTCGTATCCTCACGGTCAGGAACTGGCCCGGCAGCGCGGCGGGCAGGGCGGAGCCGTCGGCCGCGGCCAGCCGCAGGGAGAGCACGCTCTCGCTCTCGGGGAGGACGTCGGTGACCGTCAGCGGACGGAAGCCGCGCCATGCCGGGGGCGGGACGCCGGCCGCGACGGTGAGGCCGGCGCTGCCGGACGACGCGGCCGCGCCCTGGTCGGCCTGTTCCAGCAGGGCGCGCATCGAGCCCTGCCAGCCCGGACTGAGCGCCGGTATGCGCAGGGCGCGCCCTACCTGGTCGGGAGTGTGACCGGAGAGGTAGAGGACGGAGTCGATCTCCTCGACGGTCATGGCCTCCGGGCCGGTGGAGACCTTGACGATCTCCTGCCCGGCCTCGACCTCGCCCTCTTCGACGACACGCAGGTAGAAGCCGGGCCGGTGGTGGGCCACCAGCAGCGCCGCCATGCGCGGTTCGGCAAGGCGCATGCCCACCCGGTAGCAGGTCACCCGCGGCTGCGAGACCTCCAGCAGGGCTCCGCCCACCCGGTACCGGTCGCCGATGCAGACTTCGTCGTCCGGGAGCCCGTCGACCGTGAAGTTCTCCCCGAAGCTGCCCGGCGTCAGGTCGTCCCGGCCCAGTTTCTCCGACCAGAAGCGGTAGGAGTCGAGTTGGTAGACCAGCACGGCCCGCATCTCGCCGCCGTGTCCGCCCAGGTCGCCCTGGCCGTCCCCGTCGATGTTCAGCCGCCTGACCATCCGCGGCCCGGACACGGGCCGCTTGTGCACCCCGGTGTGCACGGTCCTGCCGTGCCAGGAGACGTCTTTCGGCATCCCCACGTTGACTGCGATCAAGGTGGCCACCGCTCGCCCTCCTAGGGAGCCTCGTCTGACCCCCGAGAGTCCCGCCCCGCCCGTGCGTCCCCCTCGTTCCAGGCTGCGCGCGGCGCGGGAAGTCCGCCAGTGCGGAGGTGGCTGCCGGAGCGCAGGAGTTCGGCTCGGCCCGGCCTGCCTCAGAGCTCCGCGGTTGCCTCCTCCGCCGCGATGCCCACCATGGCCGTCTCCTCGGCCTTGCCCCGCAGGGCGACCACGCTGAGGAGGCAGCAGACCAGGGCCGCGACGCCGCAGACGACGTACCCGACGGCGTAGCCGTTGCCGAGGGCCTCCAGGGCGACGGGGGCCGCGCCGCCGGGCGGGGAGGACGGGGGTACGGAGTTGACGGCGAGCGGTCCGCCCTCGGCCGCGACCTGTCCCGCCGCGGCCTTGACCTGGTCGCCGAGGCCGGATCCGGCGAGTTTGCGGGTGAACTCGTCGGCGGCGCGGCTCAGGGCGATCGCGCCGATGACGGCCGGGCCGAGGGTGAACCCGAAGTCCCGCAGCAGACTGGTCGACGCGCTGGCCATGCCCGCGTAGTGGACCTCGACCGTGTTGACGGCGGTCGCGGTGATGGAGGACACCGTGAGCGCGAAGCCGATGCCGACCAGACCGATGGGCAGGATCAGCGAGGTCAGCGCGCGGTCGTGGACCGAGAGGGTGGCGGCGACGAAGTCCCCGGCCGCCATCAGCGCGAGCCCCGCCCCTAGCACCCAGCGCGCGCTGACCTTCTCCAGGAGCCGGGAGATCAGCGGCAGCAACAGCAGCGTCCACGCGTTGAGCAGGATGAACGCGAACGAGCCGCGCAGCGGGCTCTGGTGCTGGACCGGCCCGAGCCGGATGCTGGTCGCGTAGGCCGTCCCGAGGTAGCTGAACATGCCGACGACGGCGACGAACGAGGCGACCGCGAAGGCCCGGTTGCGGAACAGGTCGAGGCGCAGGAGCGGCGCGGCGGCCCGGCTCTCGGCGACGAGGAAGAGAGCGATGAAGACGGCCGCGACCACGTAGGCGATCACCACCGGGGTCGCGGTCCAGCCGTCGGAGGGGCCCTGGATCACCGCGTACAGCAGGGCGAACATGCCGACGCCGATGGTGATCTGGCCCGCGAGGTCGAGGGAGCGGCCCTCGGGAGCGCTGGAGTTCTGCGCCAGCAGCCCGCTGAGCAGGGTGCTGACCAGGGCGAGCCCGGTGACGACGACGAAGGCCCAGCGCCAGGAACCGTAGTTGCCGGTGATGCCGCCGAGGACGGGTGCGATGAATCCGCCGCTGGACAGGGCGGCGGCCCAGACCGTGATCGTCCGGGCGCGGTCCCGGGCAGTGTGGGTGCCGGCGGCGATCACGGCGAGCGAGGTCGGGAACAGCGCGGCCGCGCCGAGACCGGCGATGGCCTGGCCCACCCAGAGCATGTGGATGCCGGTGCTCGCGGCGGCCAGCGCCTCGCCGACGACGAGCAGCGCGCCGCCGCCGACCAGCAGCCGCTTGCGCCCGAAGAGGTCGCCGAGGACGCCGAAGGTCAGCTCCAGCACGGTCACGGGCAGCAGGAAGGCGTCCGAGATCCAGGTCAGCTGGGAGCCGACGGGGTGCAGGTCCTCCTGGAACAGTCCGTTCAGGGTGGCCGGCATGGCGAGGGCGATCTGTGCCAGGCAGACCGCGAAGCAGCCGGCGACGAGGGTGCCGACGGGCAGCGGGCCGGACGGTCCGCGACGGGTCGCGGGGTCGGACGGCGAACGCGTTTCAGTGGACACGGGTACTCCCCTTCGAGCGGTGCGGGGGATGCGGCGGGCGCGGGGACGCGTCGGGGACGCGGGGCGGTGCCGCCTGGAACGCGTTGAATGTAGGGCAGTTTTTTCACGTCGGTCAATACATTGCACAATGTCGATCGACGCCGGACCGCCGCCCGACGGACCCACGAGAACACCCCGCCGCCCTGAAGGGCGGCGGGGTGCGGACGAGCGGTAGGGGCGGCGGCGTCAGCTCTCGTCGGCGGTCAGCCGCAGCGAGATCGAGTTGATGCAGTACCGCTGGTCGGTCGGGGTGGCGTAGCCCTCGCCCTCGAAGACGTGGCCGAGGTGGGAGCCGCAGCGGGCGCAGCGCACCTCGGTGCGGACCATCCCGTGCGAACGGTCCTCGATCAGCTCGACCGCGTCGGAGTCCTTCGGGTCGTAGAAGGACGGCCAGCCGCAGTGCGACTCGAACTTCGTGCCGGAGGTGAAGAGTTCGGCACCGCAGGCGCGACAGGAGTACACGCCCTTGGTCTTGGTGTCGGTGTACTCACCGGTGAAGGCCGGCTCGGTCGCCGCCTGGCGCAGCACGGCGTACTCGGCCGGCCCCAGCTCCGCGCGCCACTGCTCGTCCGACTTCTCGACGTCGTACGACATGAGTCTCAGCCCCTTACTTCGCCAGGCGTTCCAGGATCCTCGGGCCCAGGTCGGTCACATCGCCCGCGCCCATGGTGAGAACCAGATCACCGGGCTTGGTCATTCCCGCGACCACGGCGGGGACCTCGTCCTTGTCGTGCACCGCGGTGACGTCGGCGCCCGCGGCCCGCGCCGCCTCGATGATCAGCTCGCTGGTGACCCCGGGGATCGGGTCCTCCCGGGCCGGGTAGATGTCCAGGACCACCGAGGCGTCGGCGAGGGCCAGCGCCTCGCCCATCTCCTTGCCCAGCTCCTGGGTGCGGGAGAACAGGTGCGGCTGGAAGACGACCAGGATCCGGGAGTCCCCGGCGGCACCGCGCATCGCCTCCAGGTCGGCGGTCATCTCGGTGGGGTGGTGGGCGTAGGAGTCGATCACCTGGACCCCGGCCGCCTCGCCCTTCAGCTGGAGGCGCCGCTTGACCCCGGTGTACGCGGCGAGGGCGGGCGCGAGCTCGGCGGCCGGGACGCCCAGGGCCACGCCCGCGGCGAGCGCGGCCACCGCGTTGTGCGCGTAGTGCCGGCCCGGCACGGAGACCGCGAAGGTCAGCTCGGCCCCGTCCAGCAGGACGGTGACCTCGCTCCTCAGGCCCTGCGGCACGACCGAGAGCACCCGTACGTCGGCGTCCGCGGCCTCGCCGTACGTCACCGTCCGCACGGTGCCGGCCAACCGCCGGGTCAGCTCCCGGGCGCCCTCGTGGTCGGCGTTGATCACCAGCGTGCCGCCGGGCACGATCCGGCCCGCGAAGGTCTCGAAGGACTCATAGATCTCGTCCATCGAGGCGTAGTTGGCGTGGTGGTCCAGCTCCACGTTGAGGACGATCGCGACCTCGGGCGCGTACTTGTGGAAGCTGCGGTCCGATTCGTCCGCCTCGGCGACGAAGATCTCACCCGCGCCGTGCAGGGCGTTGGAGCCGGGGGCGTCCAGGTCGCCGCCGATGGCGTACGACGGCTCGCGCCCCAGCTCGCCCAGCGACACCGCCAGCATCGAGGTGGTCGTGGTCTTGCCGTGGGTGCCCGCGACCGCGATCGGGCGCAGCCCGTCCATCAGGGCGGCCAGCGCGTCCGAGCGGTGCACCACCGGGATGCCGAGCTCGGCCGCGCGGGCCAGCTCCGGGTTGTCCTCGCGGATCGCCGAGGACACGACGACGCAGGTGGCGTCGGAGGCGAGGTGGCCGGCCGCGTGCCCGACGTGCACGGTGGCACCCAGAGCGCGCAGCGCCTCGGCGGTGGCCGACTCCTTGGCGTCGCTCCCGGCCACCCGGGCCCCGCGCTGGGCGAGGATCTTGGCGATCCCCGACATCCCGGCGCCGCCGATGCCGATGAAGTGCGGTCGGTCCATGGCGGAAGGAAGCCCGGGTGCCATGTGTTTCTCCCCAGAGACGGTGACGTGCGAAAGCCTGCCTAGCCTATGTGCTGAGACGCGGGCGCCCGGCGAACCCCTACGCCTTGCTGTGCGAGAACAGCTTCAGCACCGGCACCCCCACCTTGTGCCGGGCCCGCGAGGCCCAGTCTCTGTGGAAGAACTCCTCCACGTAGTGCGGATCGGTCAGCACGATCACCTCGTCCGCACCCACCTCTTCCACCAGCTTGCGCAGCGCGTCCAGCGGATGGTCCTCGACCATCCGCCCCTCCGCCGTGCTCCCGGCCGCGCGCAGGGCCGTCAGCGACACGGCCAGCGCCTGCTCGGCCGGCCCCTTCGCCGCGTCCCCCTCCGGGGTCTCCCGCTCCCGGGCGGCCTCGTCGAGTTCGCCGAGCGCGATGTCGTCGATGGCCCGCAGCAGGCGGTCCGCCTGGTCGCCGCGCGGCTGGAGCAGCACGTGGAAGGCGACCTGCTCGTCCCCGTGCAAGGTGGTGACGAACTCCACGTCGGCTGACGTCAGGGCCTTCTCGATCATCAGAACGCTTGTGAACACCTGGCGCCTCTTCTCCTTGGAGGGCTGTTCGACCCTCTGTCCTGCGTGGGGCCGAGCACCCCCCTGCGGAAACCATCCTGCCCCGTGATCGCACGGGTACTGCCGGATTCAGTGTGCCTGCCGAAAGCTAAGCGGAACGGAATATTCCGCTGATGTCAGGACCGGCGGTACCGGCCGAACAGGAATCCGGCCTCCTCAAGAAGAGACACCAGTTCGAAGCGATGGGGCACGGCGACGCCGGGTCCTCCCGCGATCCGCTGCGCCCCGCCCGCCGTGAGCATCGGCGAGACCGTCAGACACAGCTCGTCGAGGACACCGGCGGCGATGAACTGGCCCAGCAACCGGGGGCCGCCCTCGGTGAGCAGCCTGGTGTGTCCGAGGTCGGCGAGGGCGCGGACCGCGCGGGCCGGGTCGACGCCCATGCCGTCGCCCGCGGTCACCACCCGGGCCCCGGCCTTCTCCGCGGTGGCCACCCGGTCGGGGGCGGCCGCCGCGCCGGTCAGGATCAGCGTGGGCACGAGGGGCGAGGTGAACAGCGGGAGCGAGAAGTCGAGGTCGAGGCTCGCGGTGACCACCGCGACCGCGGCCGCCTCCGGCTGCCCCGCCGCGGCGCGGGCCCCCGCGAACTCCGCACGCGCGCGTACCGGCCGGTACTCCTCCTGCCGTACCGTTTCCGCCCCCACCACGACGACATCCGCGAGGCCTCGCAGGGTGCCGAAGATCCGCATGTCGGCCGCCCCGGAGATGGGCTGCGACCGTCCGTCGTGCTGGCCCGCCCCGTCGAGGGTGGACACCATGTTGGCCCGCAGCCACGCCTGGCGCCCGGCGGACTCGGGGTAGGCGTAGGCGAGGGCCAGCTCGGCGAGGCTCCACTCCCCCGCGCGCTCCCGGCCGGCCGTACCGCCGGAGGCCTGGGCTGCTGTCTCTTCGGTCACAGGGAACAGGCGTCGCATGCCGTGCAGTGTGGCACGGCAACTAGCATGGGTGACCGTGTCGTCTTCTCCCGCCGCTTCCGAGGTCAGCCCCATAGCCGACGCGGCCCCGCTGTCGCTGTGCGCCCGCGCGCCGCACGTCCCCGCGGACCGGCTGGTCGCCGAGATGGTGCCGCCGCCCCGCTTCGACTCGGTCCGCTTCGCCACCTACCTCCCGGACCCGAACCAGCCGAGCCAGACCGAGGCCGTCCGGGTCCTCGAAGGCTTCGCGGCCGGTCTCGGCGGGGCGCACGCGGCCGGCGGCGGCAGGCGCGGTTTCCTCGGCTTCGGGAAGGCCAGGGCGGCGAAGGCGCCCGCCGGGCCCCGCGGGGTCTACCTCGACGGCGGGTACGGCGTCGGCAAGACCCACCTGCTCGCCTCCCTGTGGCACGCCACCCCGGCGGAGCCCGCGCTGAAGGCGTTCGGCACCTTCGTGGAGCTGACCAACCTGGTGGGCGCCCTCGGCTTCCAGCAGACCGTGGCGACCCTGTCCGGCCACCGCCTGCTGTGCATCGACGAGTTCGAGCTGGACGACCCCGGCGACACGGTCCTGGTGTCGAGCCTGCTCGCACGGCTCGTCGAGGCCGGGGTCGCGCTCGCGGCCACCTCCAACACCCTGCCGGGCAAGCTCGGCGAGGGCCGGTTCGCGGCCGTGGACTTCCTGCGCGAGATCCAGGGCCTGTCCGCCCACTTCCGCACGCTGCGCATCGACGGCGAGGACTACCGCCACCGGGGCCTGCCCGAGGCGCCGGCGCCGTACTCCGACGAGCAGGTGACCAAGGCCGCGTACGCCACGCCGGGCGCGTCCCTCGACGACTTCCCGCACCTGCTCGACCACCTGGCCAAGGTGCACCCCAGCCGGTACGGCGCGCTGACCGACGGCCTCACGGCGGTCTGCCTGACCGACGTGCGGCCGGTGCCGGACCAGTCGACCGCGCTGCGGCTCGTGGTCCTCGCGGACCGGCTCTACGACCGCGAGGTCCCGGTCCTGGCCTCCGGGCTGCCCTTCGACCGGCTGTTCAGCGAGGAGATGCTGAACGGCGGATACCGCAAGAAGTACTTCCGGGCGATATCCCGGCTCACCGCGCTCGCCCGGGACGCCAAGGGACTGGTGTCAAGAGCCTGATCAGGCCACGCCACCGGCGCTTTTCACGCTGTCTGCGGCACGCAACACGGAGTTAACCCAGCAAACGGCTCCGCCGGGTTACCGTGTTTCTTGACCAACCGTTGACCTGTGCTTGGTGCACACAAGAGGCGTGAACCGCTGCGAGGGGGGCCCATGTTCCGAGGCACGACGGCCCGGACCGTGATCTCGCTCCTGGCCGCCGCCCTGCTCGCCGTCCAGTTCTTCGCTCCTTCGGCAACCTTCGCAGGAGCGCACACACTCAGTCATGCCGAGGCCAAGGCCCAGCCCGGATCCCACCCCCCGGCGAAAGCCGTGCGCGAAGGCTCGGGCACCCTACGTGACCCGGGACTGTGCGGCGAGCCGCCCGGTCCCCCGCAGAGCGCCGACCGCCACCGCACCACCACCGCCGGCTGGGCCGACGACCGTCAGGCCGCCCCCCGGCACACCGAGGCCATACGCGCCTCGACGGCCCCCTCGGCCGAGCACCGACGCACGTCCAGAGCCTCCAGAGCCCACTCACCGGCCACGCTCCAGGTCTTCCGCTGCTGAGAGGCGGGTTCCGTCTCGGCTCACCCCCCCACAACCGTCGTGCAAGCCCGACGCGCCGTTACGGCGCGCCAGGAGGAGTCCACACACCATGCAGCCCCTCATCGACAACGCCCGTACGTTCGGACAGCGCCCTGAGGAGTTCGCCCAGCTCGCGGCTGGCCAGTCCCCGCAGGTGCTGTTCATCACCTGCTCCGACTCCCGGGTCGTCCCGGCCCTGATCACCGGCGCCCGCCCGGGCGAGCTCTTCGAGCTGCGCACCGCGGGCAACATCGTCCCGCCCTACGCCTCGGAGCACCCCACCAGCGAGGCGGCCACCATCGAGTACGCCGTGGAGGTGCTCGGCGTCCGCGACATCGTCGTCTGCGGGCACTCGCACTGCGGCGCCGTCGGCGCGCTGGTGCGTGGCGACGACCTGACCGCCGTGCCCGCCGTCCGGGACTGGCTGACCAGCGCCGAGCCGCGGCCGAGCGGGGCGGCCGAGGACCCGGCCGTCGCCGAGGGCGTGCAGAACCACGTGCTCGCCCAGCTGCTGCGGCTGCGCTCCTACCCGTTCGTCGACCGGAAGCTGGCGGCGGGCACCCTGACCCTGCGCGGCTGGTACTACGAGGTCCACACCGGTGCCGTGCGCGAACACCGTGCCGGGACCGACACCTTCGAGGCCCTGTGAGCGCCGCGATGACCAAGTTCCCTTACATACGTCAGGACTTCGCCGCCTCCCTCGTCGTCTTCCTGGTCGCGCTCCCGCTGTGCGTGGGCGTGGCCGTGGCCTCCGGTGTCCCGGCCGAGCTGGGCCTGGTCACCGGCATCGTGGGCGGTGTCGTCACCGGGATGCTGCGGGGCAGCAGCCTTCAGGTGTCGGGGCCGGCCGCCGGTCTGACCGTGCTCGTCTTCGAGGCGGTGCAGGAGTTCGGGCTGCCGGTGCTCGGCGTGATCGTGCTCGTCACCGGAGTCCTCCAGATCGCCATGGGGGTCCTGAGGCTGGGGCGCTACTTCCGGGCCATCTCCCTGTCGGTCGTCGAGGGCATGCTGGCCGGAATCGGCCTGGTGCTGATCGCCGGACAGCTGTACCCGGCACTCGCGGCCAAGGCACCCGACTCGGGCCTCGGCAAGATCGCCGGGCTGCCCGAGGCGTTCCTGGACGCCCTCGGGGACGGTGGGGCGCTGGCCTCGCTCGCGCTCTGCGCGGGCACCGTGGCGGTCCTCGTCCTGTGGAAGCACGCCCCGGCGGCGGTACGTACGGTCCCCGGACCGCTGGCCGCCGTCGGTCTCGCCACCCTGGCGGCGCTCCTCCTCGGCCTGCCGGTCGCCACCGTCGAGGTGCGGGGGCTGCTGGATTCCGTCCAGCCGCCGCCGCTGAGCGCCTTCGGCGAACTGGCGGGCCTCGGGGTGATCGGCACGATCGTGGCGTTCACCCTGATCGCGTCGGCCGAGTCGCTGTTCAGCGCGGCGGCCGTGGACCGGCTGCACGACGGTCCACGGACCCAGTACGACCGGGAGCTGGTCGCCCAGGGCGCGGGCAACGCGCTGTGCGGGGTGCTCGGCGCGCTGCCGATGACCGCGGTGATCGTGCGCAGCGCGGCCAACGTCCAGGCGGGCGCCCGCACCAAGGCGTCCCGGGTGCTGCACGGCGTCTGGCTGCTGCTCTTCGCGGCGCTGCTGCCCGGTGCCCTGGCCTACATCCCGATCCCGGCGCTGGCCGGGATCCTGGTCTACTCGGGCGCCAAGCTGATCCCCGTGCGCTCACTGGCCGCGCTCTGGCGCGAGCACCGGGGCGAGGCGCTGATCCTGGTGGTCACGGCGGTGTCGATCGTCGCGGTCAGCATGTTCGAGGGCGTGCTGATCGGTCTGGCGCTGTCGATCGTGAAGACCGCCTGGGAGGCCTCGCACCTCAAGCTGGAGGTGGTCGACAAGGGTGCCGGCCCCATCGACGCCCACCTGTCGGGCAACGCGACCTTCCTGCGGCTGCCGAAGATACTCGACAGCCTGGAGTCGCTGCCGCAGGACCGCCCGATCCGGGTGGACCTGTCGGGGCTGCACCACCTCGACCACGCCTGCCGGACCGCGCTGGAGAGCTGGGCCGAGCGGCACAGCGACGCCGGCACGGAACCGGTGCGCGTGACCGCCGAACCCGTCAAGGTCACGGCTGCCTGAACCGGTGGCGCCCCGAGGCCGGGGCGCCACCGCCGTCGGGCGGGGACGCCGACGCCCCTCGGCGCCCCGGCCCGGACCCGTTCCCGGCGGCCGTGGCCCCGAGCCACCCGCCGGGCATATCGTTGCAGCAACAGACATATCGGACCTCTCTCCCTGGAGGTCGGGATGGTTCAGGAGCTGCTGGTCGCGGTGGTGACGGCGCTGTGCCTCGGCGCGCTGTACCTGGCCGCCGGCGCACGGGTCGTCAAGCAGTACGAGCGGGGCGTGCTCTTCCGGCTGGGCCGGGTCTCCGGTGAGGTACGGGAGCCCGGATTCAACCTGGTGATCCCGGTCGTGGACCGGCTGCACAAGGTCAACATGCAGATCGTGACGCTGCCGGTCCCCGCCCAGGAGGGCATCACCCGCGACAACGTCACCGTGCGCGTGGACGCGGTCGTCTACTTCCGGGTGGTCGACGCGGTGAGCGCGCTGGTCAAGGTCGAGGACTACAAGTTCGCCGTCTCACAGATGGCCCAGACCTCGCTGCGGTCCATCATCGGCAAGAGCGACCTGGACGATCTGCTCTCCAACCGGGAGAAGCTCAACCAGGGCCTGGAGCTGATGATCGACAGCCCGGCCGTGGGCTGGGGGGTGCAGGTGGACCGGGTCGAGATCAAGGACGTGTCGCTGCCGGACGCCATGAAGCGCTCGATGGCCCGGCAGGCCGAGGCCGACCGGGAGCGCCGCGCCCGGATCATCAACGCGGACGCCGAACTCCAGGCGTCGAGGAAGCTGGCCGAGGCGGCCCAACAGATGGCCGGCACCCCGTCGGCCCTGCAACTGCGCCTGTTGCAGACGATCGTGGCGGTCGCGGCCGAGAAGAACTCCACCCTGGTGCTGCCGTTCCCGGTGGAGCTGCTGCGGTTCCTGGAGCGGGCCCAGCAGCCGGCGTCGGACGGCGCCGCGTCCGGGTTCGCCGCGCCGGGGTACCCGGGCCGCCCGGACCCGATCGAAAGGCGCTCCCGTGGCGAGGAACCACCCGGACGACCCGAAGCATCCGACACACTCGAAGCACTCGACGGACTCGACCCACCGGAACGACGACAGGAACGGCACCCTGCGTGACCTGCTCCGGCTCCCGGTGGGCGAGCGTCCCGGGCTGCTCACCCACCCGGCCGACGCGACGCCCGGCGCCCCCGGCGGCAGGAGCGCGGCGCACGCGGCGACCGACACGATGAGCAAGCGGCTGGCCGGCCTCCAGGAGCGGCTGCACGCGGCGGCCACGGTGGGCGACCGGCGGCGGGTCCTGCTGGTGCTCCAGGGCATGGACACCAGCGGCAAGGGCGGCACGGTCAAACACGTCGTCCGCCACTTCAACCCGGCCGGCTGCCGCGTGCACGGCTTCAAGGCCCCCACCGAGGAGGAACGCGGCCACGACTTCCTCTGGCGGGTGCGCAAGGCGCTGCCCGAACCCGGCGAGATCGGCGTCTTCGACCGCTCGCACTACGAGGACGTCCTGGTCGCCCGGGTCCGCGAGCTGGCCCCGCCCTCCGAGATCGAGGGCCGCTACGACCGGATCAACGACTTCGAGCGCTCGCTCACCCGGGACGGCACGACCGTCCTCAAGTGCTTCCTGCACCTCTCCTACGAGGAGCAGAAGAGGCGGCTGCTCAAGCGCCTCGACAACCCGGACAAGCGCTGGAAGTTCAGCCCCGGCGACATCGAGGACCGCGCGCTGTGGCCGGCGTACCAGGAGGCGTACGAGATCGCGCTGGAGCGCTGCTCGACGGCGGCCACGCCGTGGTACCTGGTCCCGGCCGACCACAAGTGGTACCGCAACTGGGCGATCGGCCGGCTTCTCCTGGAGCATCTGGAGGTGCTCGACCCGCAGTACCCGAAGCCGGACTTCGACGTGGCGGCGTGCCGGGAGCGACTGCTGAAGGCGCCCTGACCCGCCGCCCGGGTGATCCGGCGCCGTGCCGACCGAGAAAATCGGACATTCCGCCCTAGTTTCGTAGGGTGATCAGACTAGTACGCCGTATTGCCGGTACGACCGCCGTCTGCGCCCTGGGAGCCGCGCTCGCCGCCTGTGGCTCCACCCAGGCACCACCGGCCGGACACCCGGCCCCCGCGAAGCCCGCTCCCGCCACCGCGCCGCCCACCCTCCCCGCGGGCGCGGGCGGCGCGGCCCCCGTGTTCGCGAACGGTCCCCGCACCCTGGGCAAGACCGTCGCCCTCACCTTCGACGCCGACATGACCGCCGACGAAGGGCCGCGGGCCGCCGCGGGCGAGCACTTCGACAATCCGGCGCTGATCGCGACCCTGCGCCGGCTGAAGGTGCCGGCCACCGTCTTCATGACCGGCCGCTGGGCCGAGCAGTACCCGGACCAGGCCCGCTCCCTCGGCCGCGACCCCCGGTTCGAGGTCGCCAACCACTCCTACAGCCACTACGCGTTCACCGGCGACTGCTACGGCCTGCCGACCGTCCCCCCCGACGGGATGACGTCGGACGTACAGCGCGCCTACGCGGCGCTGCGCAAGGCGGGCGTGCCGCACCCGATGCCGTACTTCCGTTTCCCCGGCGGCTGTTACGACCGGCAGGCGCTGCGCGCGGTCGGCCGGCTCGGGGTCACCGCCGTGCAGTGGGACGTGGTGAGCGGGGACGCGTTCGCGACGGACGCGGACGCGGTCACGAAGCAGGTGCTGGACGGGGTGAAGCCCGGTTCCGTGGTCGTCATGCACTGCACCCGCAGCGCCGCCCCCACCACCGAGCAGGTGGTGCGCGACGTCGTACCCGAGCTGCGCAAACGGGGTTTCCGGTTCGTGAAGGTGTCCGAGCTGATCGGGCAGACGCCCGGTCACCGGTGACCGTCCTCGTTCACGGGCGAGGAAGCATCATCGCCTTGGCACCCCGGGGACGGGCGGCCTGCTGGAGCGCCTCCGTATCGCTTGCCGACCGAACAGAGGTCACGGGGTGCGTCGTTGTGCCCTGCCGGGGCGGAACACAGCAGGGGCTGTGGCACGGCAGGAAGACCAGCATGATGCGGACCGGCGCAGTCGGCCGGCAGTCGTCCGGGGGCGGCGGGTGGGGGCCAGGGTGCATGGAAGGCGTCCCTTTCGTATGGCGTCTTGGCGGGGAGTCCGCCCGGCCGGTGGCCTCGGAACCGGTGGCCGGATGGGGCTCCCCTCCTTCTTTCTCTTCCTCGCCTGTCGGCCTGTTTCAGCGGTCGGCGACGAACTCCTGGAGCCGGTCGACCAGTTGGCGGTCGGGCCGGGCGACGATGACGGAGCGGCCGGGAGTGCGCGCGGCGAGCCGGTCGACTTCGTGCTCGAGGCGGCAGGTGGGGGCCAGGGCGGTGGAGCCGTTGGTGCGGACGTAGCGGGCGAACAGTTCGAGACCTTCGAGGAACGCGGCGTCGGGCGGCGCGGTGTCGGCCATGGAGTGGGTGAGCTGGTGGAACCAGTGCTGGGCCCGCTTGGATTCGCCGAGGGCCAGGTGGTGCAGGTGCAGGCAGTAGGCGGCGGCGCGACTGCCGGCGCCGGCCGCGAGCTGCCACCAGAACTGGGCCGACTCGGGGTGGCGGGTGAGGTAGAGCAGGCAGGCGAAGGCGAGGGCGCCGTCGACGTCCAGGTGTTCCTCCGTCAGCGGTCCGCGGTCGGGGCCTTCGGCGATCTTGGCGACGTGGTCGGCTACGGCTGGTTCGTTGAGCACCCACCGGCACACCACGCCCAGGCGCTGGCCGGCCTGGGCGGCGCGGGCGACGTCCGTGGTCGGGGTGCGCCGGCGGGCGTCGGTGGCGAGCCGGCGAAGGCCTGCGGCGACGTCGAACCGCCGTGGGGCCGTGGCGGGCAGCCGGACCTCGTTCAGCAGGGCGTCGAGTGTGGTGGTCACGGTCGTTCCCCCTTCGGGTGGGGCCTTTTCCGTTCGTCGGGCAGGCCGAGTTTGACGCGCAGGCGTTCCTTGCCCCGGCGCAGGTGGTGGCCGACGGTGCGTTCGTCGATGCCGACGTACCAGGCGACCTTGGCGGTGGGGTAGCCGAGGATGTAGCGCAGGACGATCACCTCGAACTGGCGGTTGGGCAGTTCCGCGATCGCCTCGTACAGGCCGCTGGTCGACTCCATTTTCTGCAGCTTCTCCCGGGCCGTGGCGAGCGCCGGGGCCAGCGCCTGGGCTATGGGCCCGTTGATGACGAACGCCGGCGCGCGGCCCTCGCGGTCGAGGCGGTCGTGCACGGCCCGCCGCATGATCGCCCAGGCGCCCTGCTCCAGCGAGCCCGAGCTCAGCAGTTCCGTCCAGCCCGCGTGGATCTGGAGGAACACCTCGTGTATGACCTCTTCGGCCACCTCGCGGGTCCCGAAGTGGACTTCCGCGTAGGCGTGGAACGGCTCCTGGTGCCCGAGGTAGAAGGCCTCGAAGTCCAGCGGCAGGTCCAGCGGCAGGAACATGGACTGGGACAGTCCGGAACGCGGCTCGGCATCTGGAGCGCCCTCTGGGGCGTCGTCGTGACTCACGCAGGCCTCCCGGCGGCACGGCACATGGGCAGGCTTTTCCTCTCCATTGAGGGTCGGCTGGGACCGGCGCAACTCGTGCGCGCCGACGGCCCGTTGGGCCTGAGACCTACCTAAGTGGTTCATGCGGCCGATCACTCATGCACACCTCGGGAAAATCACCGGAGGGCGCGGCCGGGGGCGTGATGCAATCTTCAACAAGCACTGCTAGTCACCGTCGGTGTCCTGCTGACCAGGCCCGACCCGACCGAAGAGGGAAGCGAACAGCCATACGTTTCCCGAAAGTGTTCTGCATCACACCAGGTCCATCACCCGGCGCACGCCCCGCGCACAGGGGGCGCATATTCCATGCGCACCCCCACGCTTCACTAGGAGTGACGGCCTGCCGCAGGGGCCTCGCCGACGACGCGGCCCGCCCGAGCAGGAGCGGCCGCACCTTCATGCCGTTGCTGGCGCAAAGAGCGGGTGGCGGCGCGACGGTGTCTACGCTGGAGGCATGGGCGACGACGGCGACTACTGCACCATCACCGGGACCGCGCGGCCGCCGAGGGCCGACGGGCCGCCGTACGCCGAGTGCGTGCTGTGCCGGGAGCCGACGGAGTACCCCGAGTCGTACAAGGGGGTCACGCTGTGCCCCCGGTGCGAGTGGCAGGAGGCGCAGCGGACCGCCTGCTCGGGGTGAACGGCGGGGCAGGGGGCGTCGGGCGCCCCGTAGGGTGGGTGCGGTGAGCGCTCCTTTCCAGGTCTCGGCCGGCCGCCGGGACGAAGCACCCCAGTTCGTCCTGCCCCTTGTCGTACGGATAGAGAAGTCGGCCCCTCCCGGCCGCACAGACGCCCTGGAGACGGCCGCCCGGGCCGTGCTGACCCTGCTGAGCGACGAGCGTGCCCTCGGCGACGGGGAGTGGGCGCGGGCGGTCCGGGACTGGGAGGACGCCCGGATCCGCAAGGTGGTGCGGCGGGCCCGGGGAGCCGAGTGGCGGCGCGCCGAGGCGCTGCCTGGGATCACCCTCACCGGGAAGTCCGCCGAGGTACGGGTGTTTCCGCCGGTCCCCCTGGACGGATGGCCCAGGGACCTGGCGAAGTTGCAGGTGTCCGGCACCGAACTGGAGGACCCCGAGCCGCCCGCCGACGCCGACCGGTCCGCGCCCGTGCTGTGGCTGAACCCGGAGTTGGAGATGTCGGCCGGGAAGACGATGGCACAGGCCGGGCACGGTGCCCAACTGGCCTGGTGGGCACTGCCCGAGGAGGAGCGGCGGGCCTGGCGGGACTCGGGTCTCCCGCTCGCCGTGCGGACCGCCGACCCGGCCGAGTGGCGCGAACTGACCGCGAGCGGGCTGCCGTTGGTGCGGGACGCCGGGTTCACCGAGATCGCGCCGGGCAGCTGCACGGTGGTCGCGGATCATCCGGCACTGCGCTGAGCTGCGGATTTTGAACTTCCCTGAGAAACTTTGCCGTTTGTTTGAACACCGTCGCGGATCCGACCGTACGTCCTGGCACTGAACCAGCGACACGGGGAGGAATCCTTGCGGCGTTCGAACGGAACCGCCCTCATTCTGGCCGCACTCGCCGGAACCGTCGGCGCGCTCGTGTACCCCGTGTGGTCCTACGGCGACCGGACCGGCACCGGGCAGGCCAACGTGGCGGCGGGGACCGTCAACACGGAGTGGGGTCCGCTCACGGCCGCCGACCGAGACCTGATCGTGCGGGTCCGGCTGGCCGGGCTGTGGGAGCTGCCGGCCGGCCAGCAGGCCGTCGAGCGGGCGCCCAGCCCGGCGATCCGGGAGGCCGGCGACCATCTGATCGTCGGCCACACCGATCTGGACCGACGGGTGCGGATCGTCGCCGCCAAGCTCGGCGTCGAACTGCCGAACGTGCCCAACGAACAGCAGCAGGGCTGGCTCCAGGAGATGTCGGCGGCGACCGGCGAGGAGTACGAGTACAAGTTCGTGAACCTGCTGCGGGCCGCGCACGGCAAGATCTTCCCGGCGATCGGGACCGTGCGGAACACCACCCGCAACAGTCTGGTGCGGCAGCTGGCCTCCGACACCAACCAGACCGTCCTCGACCACATCACGATCCTGGAGAAGACCGGCAAGGTCGACTTCGAGGCCAACGCGAACGACGTCGCCAACGCGACCACGGCCAGCCCCACCGGCCCCGCCGTACCCGCGCCGGGGGTGCCGGTGCCCTCCGCGCCGGCCGCGCAGGCCAGCGGGAACGTGCAGACCACGTCGAAGCCCTCGCCCGGCGCGCCGGGCACCGTGAACACCGGGCGCCCAGACCCGCAGGACCCGGTCGGCGGAGTCGGCCAGTAGCCCCCCGACTCCCCGGAGCGCGACCGACGAACCTCAAATGTTGCTCTGAAGCGGCAGGCAACGAGGTTCGCGGGCGCGCTCCGGGGCCATATCCCCGTCACTCGGAGCAGGAGGGGGACGATCATGACCTCGGAACGGCTGGGCACGGGCATCGGCTGGCGGCCGGAGATCGCGGACGCCGTGGCGCGGATGCCGGGCATCGACTGGGTCGAGGTCGTGGCCGAGAACACCTGCCCGGGTCACCTCCCCGAGTCGCTGCTGCGGCTGCGCGAGCGGGGGGTGACCGTCGTCCCGCACGGCGTCTCGCTGGGCCTCGGCGGCGCCGACCGCCCCGACGAGGGGCGGCTCAGGGCGCTCGCCGAGCGGGCCGAGGCGCTGGCCTCCCCGCTGGTCACCGAGCACATCGCGTTCGTCCGCGCGGGCGGCCCGCGCACCGCGTCCCCGTCCCTCGAGGCGGGCCATCTCCTCCCGGTCCCGCGCACCCGGGACGCCCTGGACGTGCTCTGCGAGAACGTCCGCATCGCACAGGACGCGCTGCCCGTGCCGCTCGCCGTCGAGAACATCGCCGCGCTCATCGCGTGGCCGGGCGAGGAGATGACCGAGGGGCAGTTCCTGTACGAGCTCGCCGACCGGACCGGGGTACGGCTGCTGATCGACGTGGCCAACCTGCACACCAACCACGTCAACCGCGGGGAGGACCCGGCCAAGGCCCTCTCCGAACTCCCCGTCGAGGCGATCGCCTACGTCCATGTCGCGGGCGGCTTCGAACGGGACGGCGTCTGGCACGACAGCCACGCCCACCCGGTGCCCCCGGCGGTCCTGGACATCCTGACCGACCTCGCGTCCCGGGTAGCGCCGCCGGGGGTCCTGCTGGAACGCGACGACAACTTCCCGGAACCGGCCGAACTGGAGGGTGAGCTGTCGGCGATCCGGGCGGCCGTGACGGCGGGCGGGGCGGCCGCCGCCGCCGACGTACGCACCGGCGAGGTGAGGCCGGTGACCGCCGTCCCCGACGCCACCCGGCAGCGGGTCGGCCTCGCCCAGACCGCGGTGCTGTCCTCACTGGTCGCGGGGACGCCGGTGCCGGAGGGGTTCGACCGGGTGCGGATGGGGGTGCAGGCGCGGGCGCTGGCCGGGAAGCGCGCGGACGTGGTGGCGAAGGTGGCACCGGAGCTGCCGGAGATCCTCGGCGAGGGGTACCGGGCGGCGTTCCTGGCGTACGCGCAGCAGCGGCCGATGACAGGGGGGTACCGGCGGGACGCCCTGGACTTCGCGGGACAGCTGCTGCGGGAGGGCGGGCCGGTGGACCGGGCGTCCCGGCGGCGGTTGCGGGCGTGGTGGCAGCACCGGGCGGGCCCGGCGCCCCGCCGGAGGGTGCTGCTGCGCGGGGCGTGAGCCGTGCGGGTGGGCCGGGGCCGGGCGCGGGAACTGCACTCACCGGTGGTTGCCGGTGGCGTCGAAGACACGGCTGTGCAGCGCGCCCTGAAGGGACGCTGGGGGCACCCCGGCCCAAGGCTGGGGGAGGAACTGCGCGACCAGCCCCCGAGGCCCGCCCGAACACCGTCCGGGCGCCCCCCGGAAACCCCTGGGTAATATGCCTAGCCCGCACAGCGGAGCCACCCCCGTGCGGTGCAGGAGGCAACATGCGAGCGCGTCCCCGGCCCCCCGTCCAGGGGCGAGGCATCTTCAGCGGCACCGGGCTGATCGTCACCGGTCTCGCGGCGACCATCGCCGCGCTGGTCTTCCCCGTCTGGTCGTACGCCGACCGTGCGGATCCGACCGGTGCGGTGAGCGTGCTCAGCGCGAAGACCGTGGCGACCCGGTACGGTCCGCTGTCCGAGCTGGACCGGGACTTCATCGTCAAGGTGCGGCTGGCGGGACTCTGGGAGCTGCCCGCCGGGGAGATGGCGGAGCAGAAGGGCACCACGGCGGCCGTACGCACGGCCGGGCAGCACCTGGTGGCGGGGCACGCCGCCCTCGACGCCCGGGTCCGCGGTGTCGCCGCCCAGCTCGGCGTACCGCTTCCGAACCAGCCGAACGACCAGCAGCAACAGTGGCTCGCCACCCTCACCGGCGCGCAGGGCCAGGACTTCGACCGGCAGTTCGCGAACCTGGTGCGGCTGGCCCACGGCCGGGTGTTCTCCGTCGTCGCCGAGGTCCGCGCCGGCACCCAGAACACCCTGGTCCGCGCGCTCGCCGACGACGCCAACACCACCGTCCTGGACCACATCAAGGTCCTGGAGGCGACCGGTTACGTGGACTTCGCCGCGCTGGCGCAACAGCTGGCGGTCACCCCCTCCCCCGCCGCCTCCCCGCAGGTCTTCGCGCCGAGCGACGCGATCCCGGTCGTACCGTCCCCGGCGCTGTCCCCGGCACCGGCGCCGTCGCCGTCCTCGCCGTACACCCTGCCCCCGGCCACCACCAGTCCGCCGCCGGCCTCCGACAGCCCCTGACCTGCGCGGCAAACGGAACGTCACAGACCCACAACACTCGGTCCGGAATGTGAACAGGGCATGGCGATTCCGAGGACCCTGGCATAGAAACATGTCATGTTCTGGGTCCTCCTCCTGCTCCTGGCCTGGGCCGTCGCCGGCACCGCCTGCACCCGGCTGTGCCTGGCCGCCGTACGGTCGGCGGCCGCCGACGCGGACGCGGGCCGGGGACACGACCTGACGCTGTACGAGGCCGCGTTCCTGTCCGGCGGACCCTCGCGGGTCGCCGACCTGACGCTGGTCTCGATGGCCCGGGAGCAGCGGCTGCTGCTCGCGCACACCGGCTGGGCCACCGTCGTGGACCCGCGCGGACGGGACGAGATGGAGCGGTCGGTGATAGGGGCCATCGGACCCGAGGGGCAGTCCCGGATAGCGCCGGTGCGCTCGGCAGCGGCCGACGCGGACGCCGTGCGCAGCCTCGGCGAGGGGCTGGTGCGGGCGGGGCTCGCGGTGCCCGACGCGGCGGCGCGGACGACGGTCGCGTCCGGGGTCCGGCAGGTCCGGGCCGCCGCACTGGCCGTCCTCGGCCTCGGCATGGCCGCCCTCGCCCTGCCCGCCCCCACCGGGATGCCGCGCCACCTGGTGGCCGTCTGGTTCGCACTGCCCCTCACCCTGACCCTGAGCTGCCTGGCCATCGCCCGGGTCGAGGTGCACCCGTACGCGCGCTGGGCCTCGCCGGCCGGGCAGCGGCTGCTCGGCGTGCTGCACCGGCGGGCGAACCGCATCGCCGACGACCGGTCGCTGCTGACCTCGGTCGCCGTCCGGGGCGTCCGCGCGATCGGCGAACCGGAGCTGCGTGCGGCCTTCGCACACCGGGACCAGCCGCCCCGGGAGTGAGCGGGGGCGCATAGGGGGCATTGGCGCCGACACCGCCCGATGGTGCTTGCCTTCCCCGCCAACCGGTCGAAATATCCCTTTTATTGCTGTCGTGCAGTCGCCGCGGTGCCATGCCGCCACGCCACCGGCAGCCGTGCACCGAAGGGATACGCCATGAGAGCCCCCGTCCTGTACTCGGCAGCCGGGTCACTGATCCTGACCACCCTGGCCGCCGCCCCGGCCGGGAGCGCCGATCGCGTCCCGGGCGCGGCGGCGGCCGAACTGCGGGGCACCGCGGTGGCCGCCGCCCGCGCACGCACGGAAGGCATCGACTTCGGCCGGTGCGCGGCCGACCTGGAGTTCCCCGCCGCCTTCCAGTGCGGCACGCTGAGCGTCCCGCTGGACTACGCGCACCCGGACGGCAAGCGGATCAAGCTGACCGTCAGCCGGGTCCGGGCCACCCACAAGGACCCGCACAACAGCAAGCGCAAGGTGCCGAGGCAGGGCGCCCTGGTCTACGACCCGGGCGGCCCCGGCGCCTCCGGCATGGGCTTCCCGATGGTCGGCGTGCTGCCCGAGTGGAAGCGCATCGCCGCCGCCTACGACCTGGTCGGCTACGCCCCGCGGGGTGTGGACCGTTCGGCACCGCTGTCCTGTGTGGACCCCGAGCACTTCTTCAAGGCTCCGTCGCAGTCGCCGACGCACCCCTCCGAGGCGT
Organism: Streptomyces sp. NPDC006655; assembly: GCF_040703965.1. Classification (NCBI taxonomy): domain Bacteria; kingdom Bacillati; phylum Actinomycetota; class Actinomycetes; order Kitasatosporales; family Streptomycetaceae; genus Streptomyces; species Streptomyces sp. NPDC006655. The sequence continues at coordinate 180,984 of NZ_JBEYJU010000007.1, forward strand.
ACAAGAAGGCCCGGATCAAGGAGGCGCAGGCGTACGCGAAGGGCTGCCTGAAGCGGTCCGGGAACAAGCTGCGCCACTACACCTCCCTCAACAACGCCCGTGACCTGGACGTGCTGCGCGCCGCGCTCGGCGAGAACCGGCTGACCTTCATGGGCGCCTCGTACGGCACCTACTTCGGCGCCCTGTACGCGACCCTGTTCCCCTCGCACGTACGGCGGATGGTGCTGGACTCGGCGGTGGACCCGGACCCGGCGCAGATCTGGTACCGGAACAACCTTCAGCAGTCGGCCGCCTTCGAGAGCCGCTGGGCGGACTACCGGGAGTGGATCGCCCGCCACGACGACGCGTACGGGCTCGGCGACACGCCCGCGAAGGTGCAGGCGAGCTACGACCGGGCGAGCAGGCGGCTGGCGGCCAGGGCCGCCGGCGGGAAGGTGGGTCCGGCGCAGTTGCAGGGCGCGTTCCTGTCGGCCGGTTACTACGACGACTACTGGCCGAGCCGCGCCCAGGCGCTGTCGAAGTACCTGAAGGGGGACGCGAAGCCGTTGATCCGGCTGGCCGCGCCACCGCCGGGCTCGGCCGCCGCGGCGGAGAACGGGAACGCGGTCTACACGGCCGTCGAGTGCAACGACGCGCCGTGGCCGGCGAAGTGGAAGACCTGGAACCGGGACAACACCAGGCTTGCGCGGGTGGCGCCGTTCGAGACCTGGGACAACGCCTTCATGAATCTGCCGTGCGCCTACTGGCCGGTGCCCCGGCAGCGGCCCCTCGACGTCCGCACGGGCCCCGGAGAGCTGCCGCCGACGCTGATCCTCCAGGCCGAGCGGGACGCGGCCACGCCGTACGCGGGTGCGCTGGAGATGAACCGGCGGCTCGCCGACTCGGTGCTCGTGACCGAGCGGGACGCGGGCACGCACGGCATCGGCGGCGGACCCAACAAGTGCGTCAACGGCTATCTGGAGGCCTACCTGCTGGAGGGGCGGCTCCCCCAGCGGCGCGCGTCCTGCGCCGGGCACCCGGAGCCGAGGCCGGCGGTGCCGGCCGGCCAGGCCGGGGGGAAGACCCTGCGGGACTCCCTGAAGGGCAAGGCCGGCCGGCACTGAGCCGCGAGCGGCCTCAGGCCAGGCCCGCGACCAGGTCCGCGATGTCCTTGCGGCGGCCCGTGTAGAACGGCACCTCCTCGCGGACGTGCCGGCGGGCCTCGGAGCCGCGCAGGTGACGCATGAGGTCGACGATGCGGTACAGCTCGTCGGCCTCGAAGGCCAGCATCCACTCGTAGTCGCCGAGGGAGAACGAGGCGACCGTGTTGGCGCGCACGTCCGGGTAGCCGCGGGCCATCTTGCCGTGGTCGGCGAGCATCCGGCGGCGGTCCTCGTCGGGCAGCAGGTACCAGTCGTAGGAGCGCACGAACGGGTACACGCTGACGTAGTTGCGGGGCGTCTCGTCGGCGAGGAAGGCCGGGATGTGCGAGCGGTTGAACTCGGCGGGGCGGTGCAGCGCCATGTTCGACCAGACCGGCTCCAGGGCGCGGCCGAGCCGGGTGCGGCGGAAGAGGTTGTACGCCTCCTGGAGCTGGTCGCTGGTCTCGGCGTGCCACCAGATCATCAGGTCGGCGTCGGCGCGCAGGCCGGACACGTCGTAGGTGCCGCGGACGGTCACGTCCTTGGCGGCGAGCTGGTCGAACAGCTCCTGGACCTCCTCGGCGAAGCCGGCCCGGTCCTCCGGCAGCACGTCCTTCAGCTTGAAGACGGACCACAGGGTGTAGCGGATGACCTCGTTGAGGTCCTTGGCCAGCTTGCCCTTGTTCGGGATCCTGCCGGACTCGGTGGTGGGGGCGTCGTCACTCATGGTCCCTATTCTCCCGCTCCGCCGTGCAGACTCTGCACCGGGGCGGCCGTCAGCTCCTCGACCCCGCGCAGGTCGCCCGCCAGCTGGTCGACGGCCGCGTAGGCGCTCGCGACGCAGGCGGGGATGCCGACCCCGTCGTACTGCGCGCCGCACACCGCGAGCCCCGGCAGCCGGGCGACGTGCTCGCGGATCCGGGCCACGCGCGCGTGGTGGCCGACGGGGTACTGGGGCAGTCCGCCGGTCCACCGGGTGACGCGGGTCGTGAGCGGGGTGGCGGCCAGGCCGGTGGCCTCGCCCAGGTCGTGCCGGGAGACGGCGACCAGGTCGGCGTCGTCGCGGTCGAGGACGGCCGTCTCGCCGTACCGGCCGACCGAGGTGCGCAGGACGACGACGTCCGGGTCCTCGTCGGCGATCCAGCCCCACTTGTGGGAGGCGAAGGTGGACGCCTTGATGGTGCGGCCGTCGACGGGCGGGACGAGGAACCCGCTGCCGGCGGGCAGTTCGGCGTCGGCGCGGCGGTAGGCGAGGGTGATCAGGGCCATGGAGGCGTACTCGACGGCGGCCAGCTCGGCCGCGGCGGCGGGCGCCTCGGCGCGCAGCAGGGCGGCGGCGGCAGGGGCGGGAACGGCGACGACGACCGCGTCGGCGTACAGCACCCGGTCCCCGGCGACGACCCGCCAGACGCCGTGCGCGCCCGCCCGGCCGGTCGGCCACGGTCCGCCGACGGTGTCCGGACCCGCCGGGCGGTCGGTGGCCACCGCGCCGGCGCGCGCGGGGCCCGCCGCGCCGACCGCGGCGCCGCCGGGGGCCAGGACCCCCGTCTCACCCGTCCCCTCGGGTGCCACCCGCCGCAGCTCCGTCACCGGTGTCCCGGTGAGGATCTCCCCGCCCCGGGCCCGGACCGAGTCGGCGACCGTGAGCGGGAGGGTGCCCACGCCGCCCTCGATGCCCATGAACACCGGGCCCGTCTGCTGGTTCGCGGCCGCCTTCGCCTGGATCTCGCGGACGGCCTCGGTCAGCGAGTCGTGGGTCTTCGCGGCCTGGTAGAGCTGCGGGACCGCCGAGCGCAGCGAGATGCGGTAGGCGTCGCCCGCGTAGACCCCGCCGAGCAGCGGCTCGACCAGCCGGTCGACCACCTCCCGGCCCAGCCGCGCCGCCACGTACTCCCCCACCGCCACGTCGTCGCCGACCTCGGTGGGGGGCAGGTCGGCGTCGCGCTCGATACGGGCGAGGCCCTCCTCGGAGAGCACCCCGGACAGCGCGGCGGCGGTGCCGGGGACGCCCATGACGTGGCCCTTGGGCATGGGGCGCAGGGCGCCCCTGGTCCAGATCGAGGCGGTGGCCGTGGCCGGGGGCTGGAGCCGCTCGGCGAGGCCCACCTCGCGGGCGAGGGCGACCGCCTCGGGCCGGCGGGCCAGCATCGACTCGGCGCCCAGGTCGACGCGCACTCCGGCGATCTCGCCGGGCAGCAGCTTGCCGCCGACTCTCCCGGACGCCTCCAGCACGGTCACCCGCGCGCCGCGCGCCAGCAGCCGGTGGGCGGCGGCCAGCCCCGCGATGCCGGCTCCGATGACGACGACATGCCCCGTGCCCGTACCCGTTGCGCTCATGGCCCCACTCTCTCAGACCCCGCCGACAGCCCCGCCCCGGCCCGGTGACCCGCCCGCGCCCCGATCGTGACCGCAACGGAACCGTCCCCGCCCAACGTTCCGCCCCGCCCCGGCGTCGCAGGAGCGTCAGTCGTCACGACCCCCAGGGGGAACCATGCGCCGTCCCGTACGACCCGCCCTCGCCGGCGTCCTGCTCGCCGCCGCCCTCGTCCTCACCGGCTGCGGTGCGGGCGGCGGCGGCTCCGCCGACGGCGCCAAGGCCGACTCGGGCAGCGTGGCCCGGGAGGCGGCGGGTTCCGCCGGTGCCGAGGACAGCGGCGGCAAGGGATCCGCCCGGACCACGCCCGACCTCACCGCGAACGACATCATCCGCACCGCCTCCCTGACCGTGCAGGTCATGGACGTGCCCAAGGCCCTCGACTCGGCCCGCACCACCGCCGAGAGCGCCGGCGGCTACGTCGGCGAGGAGACCACGAGCCGGGACTCCGCGGGGCACGAGCGCACCCGGGTGGTCCTGCGGGTGCCCAGCGAGCGCTACGACGAGGTGCTCGGCGACCTCCAGGGCGCCGGCAAGCTGCTCGACCGCACCGCGAAGGCGCAGGACGTCACCGGCCAGGTGGTGGACGTGGACAGCCGGATAAAGTCGCAGCGGGCCAGCGTCGCACGGGTCCGCGAACTGATGGACCGCGCGGACAAGATCGGTGACGTGGTCACCCTGGAAGGGGAGTTGAGCAGCCGCGAGGCCGATCTGGAGGCGCTGCTCGCCCGGCAGGCGTCCCTGAAGGACCGCACGAGCCTGGCCACGATCACGCTGTCGCTCACCCAGACGCCGGTCCACCGGGCCGCCGGGGACGACTCGCCCGGCTTCGTGGACGCCCTGTCCGGGGGCTGGCACGTCTTCGTGACCATGCTGCGCTGGATCGCCCTGGCGCTGGGCGCGGCCCTGCCGTTCGCGGCCCTGGCGGCCCTCGTGGCGCTGCTGTGGTGGAAGGTGGCGCGCCGCCGCAGTACCACCGCCCGGCCCGGCAGCGACACCTGAGCGAACCCGGGGTGGCCCCGCCCCGTAGCGTGTGCGCATGAGCATGGACAGTGGGCGGGAACGACTGGTCGTGATCGGCGGTGACGCCGCCGGCATGTCCGCGGCGTCCCAGGCGCGTCGGCTGCGGGGACCTGACGAGTTGGAGATCGTGGCCTTCGAACGCGGTCACTTCAGCTCCTACTCGGCGTGCGGCATCCCGTACTGGGTCGGCGGTGACGTGGCGGAACGGGACCAGCTGATCGCCCGGTCCCCCGCCGAGCACCGCGCGCGCGACATCGACCTGCGGATGCGTACCGAGGTCACGGAGATCGACGTGGCCGGGAAGCGGGTACGCGCGCGTGCCGTCGATTCCGGCGCCGAGTCCTGGACGTCGTACGACAAGCTCGTCATCGGGACCGGGGCGCGCCCGATCCGCCCGGACATGCCCGGTGCGGATGCTCCGGGCGTGCACGGCGTGCAGACCCTGGACGACGGCCAGGCCCTGCTGGACACCCTGGGACGCACACGCGGCCGGCGCGCGGTGGTCGTGGGCGCCGGTTACATCGGGGTGGAGATGGCCGAGGCGCTGATCAACCGCGGGTACGAGGTCACGGTCGTCAACCGGGGCAGCGAGCCCATGTCCACGCTCGACCCGGACATGGGCCGCCTGGTGCACAAGGCCATGGAAGGCCTGGGCATCACCATGGTCGACGACACGGAGGTCACCGAGCTGCTCACCGGCGAGGACGGCAGGGTGCGCGCGGTGGCCACGGAGGACGCCGAGTATCCGGCGGACGTGGTGATCCTCGGCATCGGCGTCCGCCCCGAGACCCGCCTCGCCGAGGCGGCGGGCCTGCCGCTGGGCCGTCACGGCGGACTGCTGACCGACCTCGCGATGCGGGTGCGCGGCCACGAGGACATCTGGGCGGGCGGGGACTGCGTGGAGGTGCTCAACCTGGTCTCGGGCCAGGAGCAGTACGTCCCGCTGGGCACCCACGCCAACAAGCACGGGCAGGTCATCGGCACCAACGTGGGCGGGGGGTACGCCACGTTCCCGGGGGTCGTCGGCACGGCGGTGAGCAAGGTCTGCGACCTGGAGATCGCCCGCACCGGCCTCCGCGAGAAGGACGCCCTGCGGGTGGGCCTCCGGTTCGAGACGGTCACCATCGAGTCCACGAGCCGCGCCGGCTACTACCCCGGCGCGAGCCCGATGACCGTCAAGATGCTCGCGGAAAGCCGCACGGGCCGCCTGCTGGGCGTCCAGATCGTCGGAAGGGAGGGCGCGGGCAAGCGGGTCGACATCGCCGCGGTCGCCCTGACCGCCAACATGACGGTGGAACAGATGACGGCCCTGGACCTGGGCTACGCCCCGCCGTTCTCACCGGTGTGGGACCCGGTCCTGGTGGCGGCGAGGAAAGCCACAGCAAAGGTGCGAGCTTTCTAGCGGGCGCCACGGATACCGACCCAGGGGCGCTGGGGGTACCCCCGGCCGGAGGCTGGGGGAGGAACTGCGCGACCAGCCCCCACGCACCCGCACTCCGCAGCGGGCCCTAAGCCGTCCCGCTGATC
>NZ_JBEYJU010000008.1:0-110632 GCF_040703965.1 Streptomyces sp. NPDC006655
GGTCGCAGCCATCAACGAATGGCTATGACCAGCACATTTGAAACGCACCCTAGGCAGGGCTGTCCGAGTGGCCCAGGGACCTTCCCGGGGCCACTCGGTCGCGTACCGCCTGCTTCACCGCCGTGGGCTCGGGGAAGCCCTGTTCGCGCCGGTCCCACACCACCTCGTCCCCGACGCGGACGACGAAGACGCCGCCCTTGCCGGGCCTGAGCACCAGTTCGGTCAGCTCGGTCTCGAAGGTGGTCAGCAGCTCCTGCGCCAGCCAGGCCGCCCGGGGCAGCCAGCGGCACTGGGTGCAGTACTCGATCTCGACGCGCGCGTTGTCACTCATCCGAGGTGCACCGACCAATCCTGTTCCGCCGCGGGCTTGCCGTGCAGGTCCGGTACCTGCTTCAGCCAGGCCGGGCGTCCCTGCCTGGTCCTGGCCGCGCGGGCCGCCTCCTCGGAGGCGAGCTGGTCGCGGCCCGGGAAGTCGGTGGGAAGCCACCGGGCCGAGCTCCGTGCCCGCGCCAGCAGGTAACCGGCATAGGCCTCGCGCATCTCGTCCGGGGTGCCGAAGTCGGTGAGCCAGGCGTCCGGAACCTCGGCGAGGACGTCCCCGAGCAGCTGCTCGGTCACCCTGGGCGCGAGCTCGGCGTCCGCGGCCCGGGTGTCGGGGCCGTACCGGCCGAGGGCGTGGTGGCGGAAGTCGTAGGCCTTGTCGGGCGTCGAGGTGTCCCAGCGGTGGTGGAAGACGAGGGCCGCACCGTGGTCGATGAGCCACAGGCGCGGCCGGGCGATGCCGAGGGCCGGCCAGACCATGAGGTTGGAGCTGTGCACCGTACGGTCGACGTTGACGGTGAGCGCGTCCAGCCAGACGATCCGGCCCGCCTCCAGCGGGTCCACCGGGAAGACCTCGGCGATCTCCGGGGTGAAGTCCCTGGCACCCGGCAGGAAGTCCATCCCGAGGTTCACCCCCGCGCTGGCCGCGTGCAGCTCGCGCACCTCCTGGTGCGGCTCGTGGGCGGCGATGGCGGGGTCGAAGCGCACCGTCACCAGCTCGGGGAAACGCAGCCCGAGCGCCCGTGCCAGCTCCCCCACGATCACCTCGGCGACCAGCGCCTTGTGCCCCTGCGCCGACCCGGTGAACTTCACCACGTACGTGCCCAGGTCGTCGGCCTCGACGACTCCCGGGACGGACCCCCCGGAGTGGAGCGGCGCGAGGTAGCGGGTGGCCGTGACCTCTCTGAGCATGTCCGCCCTCCTGTCCGGCCTGCGGCGTGAAGTGACCATGGTAGCCGCGCGTGGCGGTCAGCGAGGGCGGCCCGTGACGGCCGGGTCCGACCGCTCCGGGCGCCCGGCCCCGTGCGGTTCCCCGTCCGCCGCCCCGCGCCGACGCCGGCGGCCCGGCGTGGCGGCGTCCCGCGCGATCGCGGGCAGGATGCCGGCGACGACGCTCTCGGCTGACCGCCTGCCGCCCGGCGGCAGGGACCGCACGCAGACCCGACACCGGGGGACGGAAACGGAACGCCTGGCCCCTGAGACAGACCGAGGACAGCGACGCCGTGACAGAGCCGCACGACGATGACGACCGAACCCCGGACACCGAGAACATCTCCCGGCTGTGGGAGCGGGTCGTGCCCATGTTCTCCCTGTTGCAGGGGCGGATGGACCGTACGTTGAGCCACCGTCACGGTGTCGGGGTGGGACCGCTGATGGCCTTGGGCGTGCTGGTCCGCGAGCATCCGGAGTCGGTGACGGTGGGCGGGGTCGCCCGGCGGCTGGGCCTGAGCGTCTCGGCGGCCAGCCGGATGCTCGCCCACCTGGAGCGCGCGGGCTGGACGGGTCCGGGTGGCCTGGCCCTGCGACCGGCGCACCAGCCGGGTCGCGGCCACGGACTCCGGGTTACGGCTGTGGAGCCGGGCCAGTGAGACGCTCGACCGCGAACTGGACCACGCCTTCGGGACGTTGCTGTTCGACGAGAAGTACGCGCATGTCGTGGCCCGCTTGTGCCGAGCGCACGAGGACCCGCCCGCGCGCTGACCGGGGAGGCGGGCGACAGGCGGCGGGGCGGCCTCAGGAGGACGGTTCGGGCCAGACCGCCATGGCGTACGCGGCCACGCGGCGCAGCTCTTCGGTGGTCGCCCCGTCCCGGGCCTGCTGGGACATGCCCTGCACGACCGCGGCGAAGTAGACGGCCAGGGCCCGGGTGTCGGTCCCCGCGGGGAGCGAGCCCAGGGCCTTGGCCTCGTTCAGGCGCTTCTCGAAGGACCCGACGTTCGCCGCCCTGCGGGTGCGCAGGTCCCGCTCGACGTCGGCGGTCCCCGGGGAGTAGTTGGTCGCCGCGGAGATGACCAGGCAGCCCGCCGGGTGCGTGGGATCGGTGTAGGACACCGCCGCCTCGTCCAGCATCCGGGCGAAACCCGTGCGGGCGTCGCTCTCCTCGGCCAGCGCGTTCCCCATGAACGCGCCGAAGGTGCTGCCGTACCGGTCGACGACCTCGGTGAAGAGGGCGCGCTTGTCGCCGAAGGCCGCGTACAGGCTCGGCGGCGAGATGCCCATGGCGGCGGTCAGGTCGGCGACGGACGTGCCCTCGTAGCCGTGCTGCCAGAACAGCAGCGTGGCCTGGACGAGTGCGACCTCGCGGTCGAAACTCCGCGGCCTGCCGCGCTTGGTCGTAGTCATGCCGGGATTTTACAGCGATCGCTAAAGAATACGTGTAGGCTAAATACGTAGCCATCGCTACAGAAGTCCACCGCAGAAGTTCTCGACAGAAGTCCGGGACGAAGGGAAGACCATGGGCACGCTCACGGGGAAGACGGCACTGGTGACGGGCGGCAGCCGCGGGATCGGACGGGCGATCGCCGAGCGGCTGGGCGCCGAGGGAGCGCTGGTGGCCGTGCACTACGGGCGCAACGCCGCGGCCGCCGAGGAAGTCGTCGAGGCCGTCCGGGCCAAGGGCGGCAGCGCCTTCGCGGTCCAGGCCGAACTGGGCACCCCCGGCGACGTGGCGACCCTCTGGGAGGGCTACGACCGCCAGGCCCTTGAGCACTCGGGCAGCACCGACCTCGACGTGCTGGTCAACAACGCCGGCGTCACCCCGCGCGGCGAGATCGAGGACACCACGCCCGAGGCGTTCGACGAGGCCGTCGCCGTCAACATGCGCGCACCGTTCTTCCTCGCCCAGCAGGGGCTCAAGCGGCTCCGGGACGGCGGACGGGTCGTCAACATCTCGTCGGGCGCGACCCGCATCGCCCTCACCGACATCATCGCGTACGCCATGACCAAGGGCGCGATCGACGCCTTCACGCTCACCCTCGCCAAGGCGGTCGGCGGCCGTGGGATCACCGTCAACTCGGTGGCGCCCGGCATCGTCGACACCGACATCAACGCGTCCTGGCTGCGGGGCGACGAGGCGGCTCAGCGGTCCGCCGCGGAGCTCTCGGCGCTCGGGCGGGTGGGCCGCCCCGAGGACATCGCCGACGTGGTCGCCTTCCTCGCCTCCGACGACGCGCGCTGGGTGACCGGACAGGTCGTCGACGCCACCGGCGGCTCCCAGCTCTGACCGGCGGCCGCCATCGGGCGGGACCGGAGCCACGCACGGGTGTCAACGGGGACACCGCGATCACACGCACACCAGACACTCTGCAGCTGGAGGCCCCATGCACGTCGTCATCGCCTGGTGGGACAAGCGACGCACCACCGCGGCCGGCACCGCCCGGCCGTGCCCGTCCGGGCCGGCGGGCAGCCGGCGGGCAGGCCGGGCGGGAGCGGTCGGCCGACGCGGTCTCAGGCCAGCGGGTTGGGCAGCGGCAGGTACCGGGCGTCGGCGCCGTCCGCCCCGGTCCAGCGCAGCAGCAGGTTGGTCTTGCCCGGCAGGGTCGGCGACGCCAGCAGGTCCGTCACCTCCGGGAGCGGGTGCCGGGCCAGCTCCCGCCGCGCCGCGGGCCACGGGTCGAACCCGGCGTGCCGCTCGGCGAGCGCCGCGGCGACCTCGGTGAGGTGGTTGACGACCAGGCAGTACACCAGGCGCTCCCACCCGGCGGACCGGGCCACGTCGGTCAGCAGCTTGACCCCTTCGGCGTCCCGGAACAGCGCCTGCACCGGCGTGCCGTCCGCGTCGACCGCGACCAGGGTGTTCTGCAGATGCGCCTCCAGTACGACGCCGTGGTCGGCGAAGGCGGCGAGGACGGGGGGGACGACCACCCGCAGGTACGCCTCCCACCAGGCCCCCGGATCGGCGGCCGTGGCCAGCGGGTTGCCGTCGAAGCCCTCCACCAGGCCGGCGGCGAGCAGCGGGGTCGCTCCCGGCAGCAGCGGTCCGCGCAGCCCGTCCCGCACGATGACCGCGAGTTCCTCGAAGGCGAACCGGGCGGTCCGGTAGCCGCGGTCGCCGAGCCAGCCGGCCGGGCCCTCGACCGCCGTGAACGCGGCGCTCGCCGCGGTGTTGGTACGGGACATTTTCCTCAGGTCGTGCGCCCACAGCCGGCGGATGTCGTTGGTGATGCGGACGTCCAGGCTGAACTTGAGGAAGAGATCGCGCACCGGCTCGTACACGGTGCGGATCGCGGCCGTGGGCCAGGTGGCGAAGTCCGTCTCGCCGAGGCGCAGCAGCCTGCCGTCCGCGAAGGCGGGGGCGAGGTCACGGGCGGCCAGGTCGAGCTGCCAGGGGTGGGCCGGCAGCAGCCGGTAGCCGGGCGGTACGGCGGCCAGCCGGTCCAGCGCCGTCAGGTCGCCCTCCTCCGCCACCTCGTCCTCGCGCACCCCGAGCAGTACCAGCGGGAACCGGGCGTGTGCCTCGGGGGCGTACGGCAACCAGGCGGCGACCGGGCCGCCGCCGCGCGCCTTGGGGGCGGGGTGGTAGGGATGGCCGGTGATGAGGGACTGCTCCGAGCGCAGATACGGGTCGTCGGGCGCCGTCGCCCCGGCGCGTGCGGTGAGCAGCGCGGCGACCGCGTCCCGGCTGTCGATCATCTCGGCCGGCAGGTCGCCGTTGGACAGCCCGGTGTGCCTGCGCAGCTCCTCGCTGACGAGTTTCACCAGTTCGGCGTGGCCGACGCGGTGCCAGGCGCCGTCCGCGTACACCTCGGGGGCGGCGGGCCGGCGCGCGCCGCGCACCCGCAGCAGCCGGCCGCCGCCGGGCAGCCGGTAGCTCCGCCGTGCCCGCTCGCCCGCGTCCTTCCCGGCGTCCGGGAGCGGCTCGGCCAGCTCCCGCAGCAGGCAGTTCAGCAAGGGGGCGGCGGCGTACGCGTCGGCGCGCTCCGCGACGGCGTCGCTGGGGGGCATGAGGTCCACGCGTTCCATTCGTTCGCTACGTCCACACAGTCCGATCACGATCAGTATGTCTCCCGACGACGGTCATCATGACCGTCGTACCCACCTCCCGAGGAGTCCCCCCGTGCACCGTCCCTCCCCCATCGAGAACCGGCTCGGCGCCGAGCTGGCCGAGGCGCGGCCGGACCTCGTCGAGCGGTACTCGGCCGAGCTGCCGGGTGCGCGGGCGGCGGTGCTGACCCGGCTGTGGCGGGCGCTGGCGCACGAGCCGCTGCCGTGGGTGGTGCGCCGGGTGCGCGGGGCGCACGGTCTGGCCCTGCGGCTGGCCGACGGGCGGGCGCTGCACGGCCCGCACGCGGACCCGTTCGCCACCGGCGCGTACGTGACGACCGTCCATCTGGATTCGGTGGCGTACGACGATCCGGCGCGGTTGACGACCGACCTGGGGTGGCCGCACGCGTCGGGTCTCGCGGCCGAGCTCGGGCACAGTGCGGCCTCGCTCGCGCTCTCGCGGGCCGGTCAGGGGGCCGGTTCCCGGGAGTGGCCCGCACAGGACTGGCAGTGGGAGCAGCGGGTCGTCGACGGGCACCCCTTTCACCCCAACTGCCGTTCGCGGCCGGGTTTCTCGGTGGCGGAGCAGCTCGCGTACGGGCCGGAGCACCGGCCGGTGGTGCCGCTGGAGACGGTGCCGGTCCCGGCCGGGGACTGTCTGCTGACCGGTGACTGGCCGGAGGAACTGCGGGACGGCGGGCGGCTGCTGATTCCCGTGCATCCCTGGCAGGCCGCCCATGTCCTCAAGGGCGGCGGCGCGGAGCCCTGGCGGGCCGGGCACCCGCTGATGTCCCTGCGCACGCTGGCGCTGCCGGACGGACCGCACGTCAAGACGGCGCTCAGCGCCCGGCTGACCTCGTCCGTACGGGACATCTCCACGTACTCGATCGGCGCGGCCATGGCGCTGTCGTCGTTCGCGTCGGATCTGGCGGCCCGCACCGACGGCCTCCTGCACGTCACCCGCACGCTGGGCGCGGCCACCGCCGACTCGCCGGATCTGGCGGCGGTGCTGCGCGAGTCGCCGCAGGCCTACGCGGCGCCGGGCGAACGGGTGCTGCCGGTGGCGGCCCTGGCCACCACCTCCCTGCCCGAATCCCCCTTCTGGATGGCCGAGTTCACCCGCCTCGCCCTGACGGTGGGGCTGCGGCTGCTGGACCTGGGCGTGGCCCTGGAGGCACACGGCCAGAACCTGCTCGTGGTGCTCTCCGCGACCGGCGCGCCGCTGCGTCTGGTCTACCGCGACCTGGCCGACATCCGGCTCAGCCCCGCCCGGCTGACCCGGCACGGCATCACCCCACCGGATCTGACGGGCCGCCAGGTCACGGACGACGAGACCGTCCTGCGCCGCAAGCTGTTCGGCTCGCTGGTCGCGGGCGCGCTGGCCGGTACGGCGGGTTCCGGCCCGGCCCTGGCGAACGCCCTGGCCACGGCCGCGGATCGGGTGCCCGGCACCCCCGATCTGACCGCGCTCCTCGAAGACCCCCTGCCGGCCAAGGCGTTGACCCTGATGCGGCTGTCGCCACAGCTGCCCGGGGACCAGTGGGCGGCGCTGCCGAACCCGCTCACGGGTGCCCGCTGACCGATGTGGGCGCGCGCTGCCCGGAGTTGGCCTGCCGGCCACCTGCGCGTCGGCGCCAGGACCTCGTTTTGGAGCCCGGCGCCCTGGATCAATAAGATCCGCCGATGATCAGAACACAACGGCCGGTGGCAGGAGTCTGCGCGCTGCTCGCCGCCCTGGCCGCCGGGATCGCGTTCCCCGGCCCGGCGGCCGCCGACGAGACCGACCAGGCGGCTCCCAAGGTGGAGCTCGTGCTCGACGTCAGCGGGTCCATGCGGACGGCGGACATAGACGGCGGGACGCGGATGGCCGCGGCCAAGCAGGCGTTCGACGATGTGCTGGACGCGACGCCCGAGGCGGTGCAGCTCGGCATCCGCACCCTCGGTGCCAACTACCGTGGCAACGACCGCAAGGAGGGTTGCAAGGACACCGCGCAGCTCTACCCGGTCAGCACCCTCGACCGCACCGAGGCGAAGACCGCCGTCGCCACCCTCCAGCCGACCGGATGGACGCCGATCGGCCCGGCACTGCTCAAGGCCGCCGACGATCTGCAAGGCGGCTCCGGCACCCGACGTATCGTCCTGATCAGCGACGGCGAGGACACCTGCCAGCCGCTGGACCCCTGCGAGGTGGCCCGGGAGATCGCCGCCAAGGGCATCGGGCTGACCATCGACACCCTCGGCCTGGTGCCGGACGCCAAGACCCGCGACCAGCTCAGCTGCATCGCGGACGCGACCGGCGGCACCTACACGTCGGTCGAGCACAAGAAGGAACTGACCAACAGAGTGGGTCAGTTGGTGGACCGGGCCGCCGATCCGGTGGTGACGCCGGTGGCCACCGAGGGGACGGACCAGTGCTCGTCCGCGCCCTCACTGAAGTCCGGCCTGTACACCGACCGCGAGGAGTTCGGGCAGCAGCGCTGGTACAAGGTGGACGTCGGCCCCGGCCAGGAGCTGCGGACGTCGGTGAGCGTCGCGGCCGACCGGGCCGTGAACGCCGACTACGGGGTGCTGCTGCGCGCGGTGACCGCGAGCGGGCGCGAGATCGTGCGCGGCGAGGCCTCGGGGACGGGCCGTACGGACGTCATCTCGACCGGGTTGCGGTACCCGAAGGCGAAGAGCGACGACGACACCACCGCGGAGACCGTCTGCCTCCAGGTGACCAACTCCTTCTCGGCCGCGGCCGGGGTGAAGACCAGTCCCGGCCTGCCCGTCGAACTGACGGTCGACGTGGTGGACGGCCCCTCGAAGGCGGCCGACGTCGCCTCCTTCGGACTCGGCCGCGGCTGGTGGCTGCTCGGCGCCCTGGTGCTGACCGGTTTCCTCGCGGGTCTGGTGTGGGGCTGGGTGTCGCGCTGGCGGATCGCGGTCTGGAGGACCAACTGATGCGGATCACACGAGTGCTGAGTGCGGCCCTGCTGGCGGTGGGCCTGGCGGCGGGTCCGGCGGTCGCCGACTCCTCCCCCTCCCCCAGCGCCTCCGAGGACGGCGGCGCGCCGACCCGGGCGGGCACCTCCTTCCGTACGGCGACGGAGCTCGAACAGGGCCAGCGGGCCACGGCCGGCGGCTCCACGGGCGACTACCTGTACTGGTCGTTCCCGGCGGACGTGGGCCAGCGCCCCGACGTCACGGCGACGGTGAAACTGCCCGCCTCGCACGCGGCGCAGACCTGGGGGATCGACGTGTACGACGGTCTGCGGCGCCGCCAGGCCTGCCAGTACGGCGCCGCGACCCGCACGGTCGCGCAGGGCGCCTCCTCGGTGGAGCTGACCTGCGTGCTGCGTACGGTGCGCGCCTGGGCCGAGCCGTGGGCGAACGATCCGCTGCCCGGCACGTACTACATCCGGCTGACGGTGCTGAACCTGAGCGCGGCCGACCTCGGCCAGCCGGTGAGCGCCGAGGTGCGGGCGGACTCCGAGGACGTCGGCGGCTCGGCGGCGGTGGACGGTTCGCTGGCGAAGCCGCTGGTGCCGGGCATCGCCGTGCAGTCCGAGTCCGGTGACGGGGACAAGAAGGCCGCGGTGCTGTCCAGCTTCGGCTCCGACGACGGCTGGTCGTCCGGCTGGTGGACGGACCGCTGGGTGTGGACCGCGGTCGGCGGTGTGCTGGCCGCGCTCGCCGGCATCGGCGGGTACGCGCTGACCCGGGGGTCGGGCCGGCCGTCGCGGGTGCCGCCGGGCGCCTGATCCCGGCCGGACCGGGTGGACCGGGCCCTCCGTTCGCGGTGGGCCCGGTCGCCGTTTCAGGCCTCGCGCAGCGCCTTGGCCAGGGCGCCGTCGCCCGTCACCGTCACCCGCCCGCCGCGTACCGCGTCCGGCAGCGCCAACTCGCCCCGGGCCAGGGCCGTACAGGTCTCCGTGTCCAGCAGCAGCCGGGCGTCGGGGTCCGCCGGGGCCGGGCCGTCGCCGTACACCGGGCCGTCCTCCGCTCCGACGTGGAGGTGGAACTCGCCCTCCTCCAGCTGGACTTCGACGAGTCCCGCGCCGTCCAGGAACCGCAGCAGGGGCAGCGCGAACCAGTGGGCGCGGGCCGCGTCCGTGGGGCGCCGCTCGCCCAGCTCCGGCTCGCCCCACCTGCCCAGCGCCTGGAGCACCGGCAGCAACTCCCGTCCGCGCGGCGTGAGTTCGTAGACGTAGGCGGCACCGGGCGGAGGCAGCCGCCGCCTGGTCGTGAGCCCGTCCCGCTCCATGTCCTTCAGCCGGGAGGCGAGGACGTCCGTGCTGACCCCCGGCAGATCCGCGTGCAGGTCGGTGTAGCGGCGGGGACCGGCGAGCAGCTCCCGGACGATCAGCAGGGTCCAGCGGTCGCCGACGACGTCGAGGGCGCGGGCCGCGGAACAGTACTGGTCGTAGCTTCGGCGAGGTGACATGCGACGCAGTCTAGACAAGGTGTTGGACTTTCCAAGCTCCCACTTGGTAAAACCAAGCAACACGAGTTCCCGGAGGGGCGCATGGAGTTCCGGCAGTCCAACAAGCTCAGCGAGGTCTGTTACGAGATCCGCGGGCCGGTGATCGAGCACGCCAACGCGCTGGAGGAGGCGGGCCACAGCGTGCTGCGCCTGAACACCGGCAACCCCGCGCTGTTCGGCTTCGAGGCGCCGGAGGAGATCCTCCAGGACATGATCCGGATGCTCCCGCAGGCGCACGGCTACACGGACTCGCGGGGCATCCTCTCCGCGCGCCGGGCGGTGGCGCAGCGCTACCAGACGCTGGGCCTGGAGGTAGGCGTCGACGACGTGTTCCTCGGCAACGGCGTCTCGGAGCTGGTCTCCATGGCCGTACAGGCGCTGGTCGAGGACGGCGACGAGATCCTCATCCCGGCCCCCGACTTCCCGCTGTGGACGGCGGTGACCACGCTCGCCGGCGGCAAGGCGGTGCACTACCTCTGCGACGAACAGTCCGACTGGTACCCGGACCTGGCCGACATGGAGTCGAAGATCACGGACCGCACCAAGGCCGTGGTCGTCATCAACCCGAACAACCCGACCGGCGCGGTCTACCCGAAGGAGATTCTGGAGGGCATCCTCGACCTGGCCCGCCGACACGGCCTGATGGTCTTCGCGGACGAGATCTACGACCAGATCCTGTACGACGACGCCGTCCACCACTCGACCGCGGCCCTCGCCCCCGACCTGGTGGTCCTCACCTTCTGCGGACTGTCCAAGACGTACCGGGTGGCGGGCTTCCGCTCCGGCTGGCTGGTCGTCACCGGCCCCCGACAGCACGCCAAGGACTACCTGGAGGGCCTCACCATGCTGGCCTCCATGCGGCTGTGCGCCAACGCGCCCGCGCAGTACGCCATCCAGGCCGCGCTCGGCGGCCGGCAGTCCATCCGCGAACTCGTCACCCCCGGCGGACGGCTGCACGAGCAGCGGACGGTGGCGTGGGAGAAGCTCAACGAGATCCCCGGGGTCTCCTGCGTCAAGCCGAAGGGCGCCCTCTACGCCTTCCCGCGCATCGACCCCAAGGTCCACCCCATCCACGACGACGAGAAGTTCGTCCTCGACCTCCTGCTCCAGGAGAAGATCCAGGTCGTCCAGGGCACCGGCTTCAACTGGCCCGCCACCGACCACTTCCGCATCCTCACCCTCCCCCACGCGGAGGACCTGGAGACGGCGATCGGCCGGATCGGACGGTTCCTGAGCGGGTACCGGCAGTAGCCCGCGGGGCCATCCGGCCCGCACCGCGCCGACCGGTCCGCCCCTGCCGCTCCGTCACCGAGCCCCGCGCTGCTCCGTCCGGTGGACCCGCGGCACGGCCTGCGGGCGCGTGACGTCGCCGAACCGGAGCGCCGGGCTCTTAGCCTCTGACGCATGGCTGATGTCTTTCTCGTCCGGCACGGTGAGACCGAGTGGTCGCGGTCCGGACGGCATACCGGGTGGACCGACGTGCCGCTCACCGAGCACGGCAGGGACGAGGCACGGCGGCTGGAGCCGCTGATCCGCTCCCACCGCATCGGTGCCGCCTTCGTCAGCCCGCTCCGGCGGGCCCGCGAGACCGCCGAGCTGATCGGAGTGGCCGAGACCGCCCGGGTCGACGCCGACCTGCGGGAGTGGGACTACGGCGGCTACGAGGGCGTGACCACCGTGGAGATCCAGCGCACCCGGCCCGGCTGGTTCCTGTTCGCCGACGGGGTGGCGCCGGGCCCCCCGGACCGTCCCGGGGAGAGCCCGGAGCAGGTCGGAGAGCGGGCCGACCGGATGCTGGCCAAGGTCGACGCGGCCCTCGCCGACACGGAGGGGGCCGTGCTCCTGGTGGCCCACGGACACTTCCTGCGCGTCCTGACCGCCCGCCGTCTCGGCCTGCCCCCGTCCGCCGGGGCCCTCTTCCAACTGGCGACCGGGACGCTGTGCCGGCTGGGCACGGAGCACGACCGGCCGGTGATCGCGGGGTGGAACATCCGGCCCGGCGGGTAGCGGGACCGCGTTGTCGGCGCCCGGTCGTACGCTGCGCATGGGCCGCTCAGCAGGCGGCTGCGGACGTGAACCACCGGGAGGAGCACCGTGACCCGACCGCCCACCGCCGCGCAGCGGCGTGTCATCGACGCCGCCGACCCGGTCACCGGGCGGCTGCGGGGTACTCAGGCGCAGCTCACGGCGCTGGTGAAGCGCGGGCTCGCCTTCCGGCACCCGCGCCCGCCGCACGACCACTTCCTGACGCCGGCCGGGCACCGGACACGGGAGAGTCCGGAGCCGCCGGCCGCGGCGGAGCCCGAGCCGGCCCACGGCTTCGCCGCGCGGGTCGGCGGGGAGGAACGGGCCGACGGCGGGCCCGCGCGGGCGCGGGAGGTGCACAGCGCCTGGCAGGGACTCCTCGAACTGCGCCGGATGACCAACCCCGACGGCGCCACGGACCGGCCCTGCGGCTGGGAGCGCACGCACCTGGTGCGGGCCGCCGCGCTCGCCCTGGAGGCGGCCGGACACCGGCCGGAAGGACCGGAAGGGCCCGGCTACCGCGTCCGGGCCACCCCGCAGCCGGAGGCGGTCGCCGTGTACGTGCCCGACGGCGAGGACCTGCGGGCGTGCGCGGGCACGCTGGAGGGAGCGGGCTGGCAGACCGGTGAGTACACCGAACCGCGGACCAGGACGCGCTATCTGCTGGCATCGCCACGCCGGGTGTGACGCCCGTGCCAGGATGCCGGCAAAGGATCAGTGCGTCGTACACGAGAAGGAGAAGTCGTGAGCGAGCCGTATTCCGTCCGCGTCACGGTCCGTGGCTACGAGACCGACGTCCAGGGCCACCTGAACCAGGCGGTGTACCTCAACTACGCCGAGCACGCCCGCTGGTCGCTCCTCCAGGCCGCCGGGATCACCCAGGCCCAGCTGGGCGGCCGGGGGGTGGGTCCGGTGGCCCTGGAGACCACCATCCGGTACAAACGCGAGCTGGTCGCGGGTGACGAGGTCGATGTGACCTGCGTCTTCGAGTGGAGCGGCGGCAAGACCTTCCGGATACTCCAGAGGATCACCAAGGCGGACGGCACGCTCGCCGCCGAGGTCGACGCGGTCGGCGGGCTGCTGGATCTGAAGGCCCGCAAGCTGGTCGCCGACCCGCGCGAGGTCTTCAAGGAACTCACCTCGGCCCTGGAGCTGTTCGGGCTCTGACGCGATCCGCCCCCCACCGCACCGGTCAGACCCTAGGCGTCGAGCAGCTCCGGCCGGTGCTCGGCGTCGTAGGCCGCGCGCGCCTCGGCCACGTACTCGCGGTTGCGCTCGGCCCAGTCGGTCAGCCGCAGCAGGGTCTCGTGCAACTCAACGGCCACCGGAGTGAGTTCGTACTCGACCTTCGGCGGCACCGTCGGATGGACGGTGCGGGTGACCAGCCCGTCGCGCTCCAGGTTGCGCAGGGTGAGGGCCAGCATCCGGCGGCTGATGCCCTCGATACCGCGCTCCAGCTCGGTGAAGCGGATCGGGCCGTGCGCGGCCGCGACCAGGATCTGCACGCTCCATTTGCCGGCCACCCTGTCAAGAACCTCGCGGACCGGGCACGCGTGGGCGTTCACCACCTGGGTGGTAACACCGGTGTTCCTCCGGGACATCGAACTGCCTCCTTACGCCGTCCTCCCATGGTCACTCACCATGAAACCCCGTTACAAGTCGTGCACCTTGCGCACGATCGGTTCCTGTTGGTGTCCCTGACGAGTTCTAGGGCGATTGCGGAGGCCAGAAGGCCATGTCGACCACGACCGGCACACCGGCCGCACCGGTGACTCTTCCTCGAACATACCCGCGCCGGGCGTCCCTCGCCGTGCTGTGCGCGGGCGCGCTGATGACGATCCTGGACGGCACCGTCGTCACGGTGGCGATGCCGGCCGTCCAACGCGACCTGGACTTCAGCGGTCCGGGGCTGGCCTGGGTGGTGAACGCCTACCTGATCCCGTTCGGCGGTCTGCTGCTGCTGTTCGGCCGTCTGGGTGATCTGCTCGGCCGCAAGCGGATGTTCACGGCCGGGCTCGCGGTGTTCACCGCGGCCTCCGTGGCCTGCGGACTGGCCCCGAGCCAGGGCGCGCTGATCGCCGCGCGGGCCGTGCAGGGCGCCGGCGGGGCGATGTCCTCGGCGGTGGTCCTCGGCATGCTGGTCGCGCTCTACCCCGAGCCACGTGAACAGGCGCGGGCCATCGCCGTGTTCAGTGCGGTCGGGTCGGTGGGCGCCACCCTCGGCACGTTTCTCGGCGGGGCGCTGACGCAGACGCTGAGCTGGCACTGGATCTTCCTGATCAACCTGCCGATCGGGGTGGCCGCCTGGCTGGCGGCACTGCGCGTCCTGACCCGCGACTTCGGCGCCGGACCCGTCGGCGGCGCGGACTGGCCGGGCGCCGCCCTGGTCACCGGCGCGCTGATGCTCACCGTCTACGTCATCGTCGGCGCCGGCGACCGCGGACCGGCCGCCACCGCCGCGCTCGCCGCGCTCGCCCTCGCGCTCCTCGTGGCGTTCGCCGTCCGCCAGGCACGGGCCGACCGCCCCCTGCTGCGGCTGCGGATACTGCGCTCCCGGGCGTTGAGCGGCGCGAACGGCGTGCAGGTCCTGATGGTCGCGACCATGTACGGCTTCCAGTTCCTCGGCGCGCTCTACCTCCAGCGCGTCCTGGGTTTCGGCGCGTTGCACACCGGGCTGGCCTTCGTGCCGGCGCCGCTCGCGATCGGCGTGCTGATGCTCGGGCTGTCGGCGCGCCTCACCGGCCGGTTCGGCGGGTACCGGGTGCTGCTCGCCGGGCTGGTGCTCATCACCGTCGGGATGGTCCTGCTGAGCCGGGCGCCCGCCGACGGCTCGTACGCGTCCGACGTACTGCCGCCGATGCTGCTCATGGCGGCCGGGTTCGCCGCGGCGATGCCCCCGCTCACCGGTCTCGCCATGTCCGGCGCCCGCCCGGAGGACGCCGGACTGGCCTCCGGACTCTTCAACTCGACCCAGGTGGTGGGTGGTTCACTCGGACTGGCCGTGCTGTCCACGCTCGCGGCGAGCCGTACCGGCGGGCTGCTGCACCGGGGTGCCGAGCTGGTACCGGCCACGGCGGAGGGCTACCGGCTGGCGTTCCGGGTGGCGGCGGTGGTCGCGGCGACGGCCCTGGCACTGGCGGCGGTCACCCTCCGGCCGGACGAGGAGTGAGCCTCAGCCCGTCTCGAACAGGCCCCGGTTGTCCTGGGCCCAGGTACGGAAGGACCGGGCCGGGCGGCCCAGCACCTCGGGTACGTCCCCGGTGACCACCGCGTTGCCACCGGCCCGGACGAACCCCACCCCCGTCAGCACGCCCTCGGCGCGGGGTCCGTCCATGCCCCACGCGGTGCGCAGGAAGTCACGCGTCCCCTCCGGGGTCAGGTCCCGGGTCGGGACGGGGCGGCCCAGGACCTCGGCGAGGACGGCGGCCTGACCGGGGACGTCGATCGCCTCGGGACCGGTCAGGGTGTACGTCCGCCCCGCGTGCCCGGCGTCGAGCAGGGCCCGCACCGCCACCTCGGCGATGTCACGCGGGTCGATCACGCCCGACGCGCCGTCCCCGGTCATGTTGGGCACCGGCTCACCCGCCCGCATCGCCTGGATCCAGGTCAACGTGTTCGAGGCGAACGAGGAGGGCCGCAGCACGGTCCAGTCGGCTCCGCTCTCCCGCACCGCGCGCTCACCCGCCACGTGCCAGTGCCCGGAGGGGCCGACGGCGGGGTCCCCGGTGCCGATGGCGGAGAGCTTCACGAGCCGCCGCACCCCCGCGGCGCGGGCCGCCGCGACCAGCGCCGCGTCCTCCCCCGCGTCCGGGCCGGGCGGCCTGAGCAGGAAGGCTGCCGTCGCCCCGGTGAGCGCGGCGGCCACGGAAGCCGGGTCGGTGTAGTCCCCACGGACCACCTCCACCCCGGCGGGCACCCGTGCCCTCGCGGGGTAGCGGGTGAGCGCGCGCACCTTCGCACCGCCCTCGGCCAGCTGTCGTACGAGTTCGCTCCCGATGGTGCCCGTGGCACCCGTCACCAGAATCATGCCGTCCACGGTGGGCCCGCCCGGGCGCCCGGCTCTTGGAAATTCCGGCACGACAGGAGCGGCCGGAGGACCGTGCCGGGCGCTTACGGTGGAGGGGTGCCGACGACCACCACCGAGCCGCTTCCCACCGCACCCGACGGGCTGCGCCCCTGGATCGCCGGGGTGCGCACCATGTCCTTCGCCGAGCCGCCCGACGGCACGTTCGTCCAACTGCCGGACGCGGTGACCAAGGTGGTGCTGCGGGTGACGGGGGACGGACGGCGTGACGTGCTGGCGGTCGGTCCGCGGGTGCGCGCCACCTATCACGAGGGGAAGGGGCACATCACCTGTGTGGAGCTGCGCCTCGCACCGGGAACGGCCCTGCCCCTGCTGGGAGTCGCGGCCGCCGGGCTGGTCGGCCGGGTGGTGCCGCTCGACCGCCTGCCGGGCCGGGCGGCGCACCGGTTCGCGCGGGAGGTGCGGTGGCTGGACCCCTTGGTGGCGCTGCCGCGGATCGCCGAGGTGCTGCCCGGCCTGCTCGCCGGGCAGGCGGATCCGGCCCGGACGGAGCTGCTGCGGGCAGGGGTGGACGCGTTGTCGGTGCGGATGGACCGGGCGCCCGCGCGGGTGCGTGAGGTGGCCCACGAACTGGCGGTGAGCGAACGCCAGTTGCGGAACCTGTTCACCGAGGGGGTGGGCGTCTCGCCGAAGCACTACGCCCGTATCGACCGCGTCCGCACGGTCGCCATCCGGGCGGGCAGCGGCACCCGCTGGTCCGAACTGGCGGCCGCCACGGGCTACTTCGACCAGTCGCACATGACGACCGACTTCCGCACCCTGATGGGCGTGCCGCCCCGCTCCTACTTCACCGGCCGGCTGCCGGCCACCACCCCGTGCCAGGCGGTCCGCCACCCGGTCACGGGATCGACTGCGGGGACGTGAGGGGCACGGCCGCCGCTGCCCGCTCCCTCGCCTCCGCGCGGCGCCCGCCCAGGTGGTTGAAGACCAGGTTCAGCAGCACGGCCGTCACGCACCCCGTGGAGATGCCCGAGTCAAGGACGATCCGGGCGGTCTCCGGGAAGGCGTGGTAGAAGGCCGGCGCGGTGATCGGGACGATGCCGACGGCCAGCGCGACGGCGACGACCAGGATGTTGTCGCCCTTGTCCAGACCGGCCCCGACCAGGGTCTGGATGCCGCTGGCCGCCACCGAGCCGAACAGGACCACACCCGCGCCGCCCAGCACCGGACGGGGGACGACGGCGATCAGGGCGGCGGCGGCCGGGCACAGGCCCATCAGCACCAGGAAGCCGCCGCCGACCGCGACCACGAAGCGGCTGCGGATCCGGGTCATCGCGACCAGGCCGATGTTCTGGGCGAAGGCGCTGCACATGAACCCGTTGAAGAGCGGGCTGAGCGCCGAGCCGAGGGTGTCGGCGCGCAGCCCCGCCGTGATGGTCCGTTCGTCGGCGGGGCGTTCCACGATCTCGCCCAGCGCCAGCATGTCCGCGGTCGACTCGGTCATCGAGACCACCATCACCACGCACAGGGAGAGGATCGCGGCGAGGTGGAACTGCGGGGCGCCGAAGTGGAAGGGGGTGGGGAAGCCGACCAGGTCCGCGTCCGCGACCGGAGAGAAGTCGGTGACGCCGAACGGGACCGCGACCAGGGTGCCCGCGACCAGACCGATCAGCACGGCGATCTGCTGGACGAAACCGCGCGTGACCCGCCGCAGGAGCAGGACCAGGACCAGGGTCGCGGCGGCCAGGCCCAGGTACTTCGCCGAACCGTAGTCGGTCGCCGTGGGGTCGGGCCCCTGGGCCCAGCCGAAGGCGACCGGGAGCAGCGAGACGCCGATGAGGGTGATGACCGAGCCGGTGACGACCGGCGGGAAGAAGCGGACCGCCTTGCTGAAGAAGGGGGCGGCGAGGAAGCCGAGGAGGCCGGCGACGATCACCGCGCCGAAGATGACGGGCAGGGCGTCGGACCGGTCGTGGGTGGTGGCGGCGATCGCGGTCATGGGGGCGACCCCGGCGAAGGTGACGCCGTTGACGAAGGGCAGCCGGGCGCCGATCTTCCAGACGCCGAGGGTCTGCAGGAAGGTGGCGAGGCCCGCGGTGAAGAGGCAGGCGCCGGTGAGGAAGGTCAGTTCGCGGCCGGTGAGTCCGACGGCGGCGCCGACGATCAGGGGCGGGGCGACGACCCCGGCGTACATGGCGGCGACGTGCTGCAGACCGGTGGTCGCCATGTTCAGCGGCGGGAGTTTCTCGTCGACGGGATGCACTTCTTGCACAGCGGCTCTCCTCCGGTCGGTTGCGCGGCGGCTCTGGCGCGGGTTTCAGGGAGGTGGTGCGTGTCCCAGGCCGTGCGGGACCCGAGAGGAGGACGGTGACCGTTCCCGGGCGCGCGCGAGGAAGCACGCGCCCGGGCGGCGGCCGCCACCGGACCCGTACGGGTCCAGGGCTGCCGGCCGGGAGCCGTCCCTCCCGACCGGTGCTCAAGTGCCCTGCGAAGTGCAGGGGTTACCGTGCGGCGAGCCGGGCGAGGCGCTGGGCCTCGGCCCGGGTGGAGCGGGCGATCGCGTCCTCGTCCACATGCAGCAGGCGGTTGTCCGCGACGATCTGACGGCCGTTCACGAAGGAGGCGGTGACCGGGGCCGCCGCGCCGAACACCAGGGCGGTCACCGGATCGGCGATGGAGGCGTGGGCGAGGGTGTCCAGCTTCCAGAGCACCAGGTCGGCGAGCTTGCCGGGTTCGAGGGAGCCGATCTGGTCCCCGCGGCCCAGGACCCGGGCACCGCCGTGGGTGCCGAGGCGCAGGGCCTGGCGGGCGTTCAGCGCGGCCTCGCGGTGCGCACCCAGCCGGTTGATGAGCAGCGCGTTGCGCAGCTCGGTGTGGAGCTCACCCGACTCGTTGGACGCGGTGCCGTCGACCCCGAGCCCGACCGGGACTCCGGCCGCGAGCATGTCCGGGACCCGGGCGATGCCGGCGGCGAGCCGGGCGTTGGAGGAGGGACAGTGCGCGACGCCGGTCTTCGTGCGGGCGAAGGCGGCGATGTCGGAGTCGTTCATGTGGACGCAGTGCGCCATCCACACGTCCTCGCCGAGCCAGCCGGTGGACTCGAAGTAGTCGGTGGGACCCATGCCGAACAGCTCGTGGCAGAACTTCTCCTCCTCGACCGTCTCCGAACCGTGGGTGTGCAGCCGCACCCCGAGGCGACGGGCCAACTCGGCTCCCTCACGGAGGAGTTCGGTGGAGACGGAGAACGGGGAGCAGGGCGCGACGGCCACCTGGGTCATCGCGCCGAAGGAGTCGTCGTGGTACTGCTTGACGGTCGCCTCGGTGGCCGCGAGGGCCCCTTCGAGGGTCTCGACGGCGAAGTCCGGGGGCAGGCCGCCGTCCTTCTCGCTGCGGTCCATGGAGCCGCGGGCGAGGGTGAAGCGGACGCCCGTCTCGCGGGCGGCGCGGATGATCGCGCCGGACAGGTCGCCGGAGTCCTTCGGGTAGACGTAGTGGTGGTCCATCGCGGTGGTGACACCGCCGCGGGCCATCATGGCGAGGGAGCCCTGCGCGGCCGCGTACACCATCGGCTCGTCGATGCGCGCCCAGGTGGGGTAGAGCGCGACCAGCCAGTCGAAGAGGTTGTGGTCGGTGGCCAGACCCCGGGTGATCCACTGGTAGTAGTGGTGATGGGTGTTGACCAGGCCGGGGGTGACCAGGTGGCCGGTGGCGTCGATCCGGCGCTCGACGTTCGCCAGGCCCTCGGGGGCCGGTCCCGCGCCGAGGGACTCGATGCGGTCGCCGGCGATCACGACGTGCCCGTCGGCGTACTCGGTGTCGTGGGCGTCGACGGTCGCGATCGAGCAGTTCTCGATGACGGTGCGCTGCGCTTCTGCCGCCATGGCTCGTCCCCTTTTCACTGAGGGTTCGTCGGGTGGAGAGGGCACGGCAGGACCCTGGGACTTCTGAGTGCCGCGGCCGGGGAGCGGGAGACCCCGCCGGCCGCGGGTGCCGATGTATGCAGTCGATCAGAGGTTGGTGAGGTCCGCCGGGATCCGCGCCGTCCGGCCGTCGCGCAGCACGGTCGCCTCGATCAGCCCGTAGGGGCGGTCGGCCGCGTAGTACACCTCGTTGTCGTTCTTGAGGCCGAACGGCTCCAGGTCCACCAGGAAGTGGTGCTTGTTCGGGAGCGAGAAGCGGATCTCGTCGATCTCACCGCGGTGGTCGATGACGCGCGAGCCCATCTGGTACAGGGTCTGCTGCAGGGAGAGGGAGTAGGTCTCGGC
The DNA here is from genome assembly GCF_040703965.1 of Streptomyces sp. NPDC006655. NCBI lineage: Bacteria > Bacillati > Actinomycetota > Actinomycetes > Kitasatosporales > Streptomycetaceae > Streptomyces > Streptomyces sp. NPDC006655. The sequence goes on from NZ_JBEYJU010000008.1 coordinate 20,084, forward strand.
GAAGGCCTGGAGCAGGTGCCGGCGGGTCTCCTCGTAGGACTGCTCCCAGTCGGGTGTCTCCTGCTCGTCGTCGGTCCAGTTGAACCGCCAGCGGGCGGAGACCTCGGTGGCCAGGATGCGGTCGTACGCCTCGGGCAGGGTCGTGTACTTGTCCTTGACGTAGCCCCAGAACTCCGAGTCGGTCGAGTTCATCACCACGAGGTCCTTGAGTCCGGAGACGACCTCCCACGACTCGCCGTCGTAGGTGACCTGGGTGAGCCGGGTCTCCTGGCCCTTGCGGACGAAGGAGTGCGCGCCCTTGCCGGCGTGCTCGATCCGCTCCCAGCCGTACTCCTCGACGCGGATGCGGGCCCGGTGGATCGGCTCCTGCGTGGTCACGAAGTGCCGGGCGAGGTGGATCCCGAACTGCTCGGGCGACTCCACGCCGTGCTCCTTGGCGAACGCGTACACCGTGTTCTTGGTGGTGTCGGTCGGCAGGACGCTGGCGTTGGAGCCGGAGTAGTGGACCTCGTCCATGTCGCCGGAGAGCGACACGGAGACGTTCAGGTCCCTGATGTGGTGGGTGGCGCCGTCCCGTGTGATCTTCACGACCCGGTTCTCGGCCTTGCCGTACTGGTTCTGTCCCAGGATGGGCATGTGTCTGCTAGCTCCCTCGGTAAACGGAGTAGCCGAACGGGTTGAGCAGCAGCGGTACGTGGTAGTGCTCGCCCGGTACGACGGCGAACGTGATCGCCACCTCCGGGAAGAACACGGCCGGTCCGCTGTCCCGATTCGCGGGGGCGTCCTGCTGCGCATCGGCTTGTTTCTTCGCGGACTTCTCGAAGTACGGCTCGACGGCGAAGTCGAGCCGTACGTGTGTCGTGCCCTCCGGCAGTTCCGGAAGGTCCTTGCACCGGCCGTCCGCGTCGGTCGCGGAGCCGCCGAGCGCCTGCCAGTCGGCGTCCGGGCCGCCGCGGGCGGCGAGCCGGACGGCGACCCCGGCCGCGGGACGGCCGGCGCTGGTGTCCAGGATGTGGGTGGACACGGAGGCGGTGGTGCTGGTCGTCATGGTGTCAGGCGTCCTCTTCGACGAGTCGGGCCAGCCGGATACGGTTGATCTTCCCCAGCTCGGTGCGGACGATCTCCCGTTCCCGCTTCGGTGAGTTGCCGATCCGCGCCCTGAGAGCGTCCCGCATCTCCTCGCCGCTGCGGCCGGTGGCGCAGATCAGGAAGACATGGCCGAACCGTTCCTGGTAGGCCAGGTTGAGTTCGAGCATCTCCGCCCGGAGCGCGTCGGCGGCGTCGGCCATGCCGGCCTGCTCCCGGGCCGAGGTCGGATCACCCGGCTTCGGGCGGCCGATGGGCGGGTGCCCGGCCATGGCCTCGGCCAGGTCCGCCGCGGTCAGTTCGGCCGTGGCGGCGTCACTGGCGGCGCCCAGGGCCTCGAGGGTGGCGTAGGGGCGGCCGGCGAGCAGGTGCCGTACCCATGCCGTGGAGGCACACGCCTCGCGGAGGGCGGCGGCGGCCGCGTGCTCCTCCAGAACGTTGAACCGGGCCAGACCCGGGGGCGTGGAAGTCGACGTCACGGGAGCCTCCGTGGCCGTGGGCGGCCTTCGTGCTGAACGGACTGCGGTCAGCTAACGCCCTCCGGAACACCGAGTCAACACTTTGTTGAAAATTCGGTGGCGCTCAGCTCTCCTTGTCGCGGTTCAGGTAGTTGTAGACGGTGAAGCGGCTCACGCCGAGCGCGCTCGCCACGGTCTCCACGCCGTGCCGTACCGAGAAGGCGCCCCGTGCCTCCAGTATGCGCACGACCTCCTGCTTCGCCTTGCGGTCCAGGTCGGCGAGCGGCTTGCCCCGCTTGCGCTCCATGGCGGCCAGGATGTGGTCGAGGGAGTCGGCGAGCTGCGGCAGCCGTACGGCGACCGCGTCGACGCCCTCCCAGGCGAGCACGACGTCGTCGGGACCGGCCTCGTCGGGCGGGAGCAGTTCCCCGCCCATGGCGTCGACCAGCGGCTTCACGGCCGTGATGAAGGGCTCGTCGCCGTTTCCGGTCACTGCCGGCCGCCCTCTCCCACCACGTTGACCTGGAGCGAGATCCGGGTGGCCCCGGCCTGAAGGGCCCTGCGCAGCAGCGTGTCCACGGCGGTGAGTACGGCGTCCGAGCCGCCCTCCGCCGTGTTCCCGAACGGACCGACGTCCACCGCGTCCAGCTGCGCGCCCTCGATGACCTCCCGGGCGACCAGCGCGTGCGCGGGGGCCTCGTCGAGGTCGAAGGGCTCGGTCGTGAACTCCACTCTCAATCGCACGGGCTCAACCTAACGCGCGGCAGGGCTCTTCGGGCAGTCCTCCCGGGTCACCCGCCCTTGCGCAGAAAGCTCCGCAGCCGCCGCTCGGGCCAGGTGTTGATGACGTCGTCCCCGGTGAGCCAGCCGCGCTGGGCGGTGCCGATGCCGTAGCGCATGGTGTCGAGGTGCGGGACGGCGTGCGCGTCGCTGTTCACGGCGAACCGCACGCCGTGCCTGCGGGCCCGCAGGATGTCCTCGTCGCGCAGGTCGAGGCGGTCCGGGTGGGCGTTGATCTCCAGGGCCGTGCCGGTGCGGGCGCAGGCGGCGAAGACCGCGTCGAGGTCGGCGTCGATCGGGGGCCGCCTGCCGATGAGGCGGGTGGTGGGGTGGCCGATGATGTTCACGTACGGGTTCTCGCAGGCCCGCACCAGGCGCCGGGTCAGGGCTTCGCGGCTCTGGGTGAAGTGGGAGTGGACCGAGGCCACGCACAGGTCGAACCCGGCGAGGAAGTCGTCGGGCCAGTCCACCTCGCCCGCGGGGCCGATGTTCAGCTCGGTGCCGTGCAGCAGCCGCAGCCCGCCGCGCCGCCCCCGGGTGGGACAGGTGCCGTCGAGGGCGCGGACCTGCTCGCGCTGGGCGAGCATCCGCTCGTCCGTCATGCGCTGCATGGCCATGTCGGGTGCGTGGTCGGTGATCGCGTAGTAGGCGTAGCCGCGCCGGGCGGCGGCCTCGACCATCTCGGTGAGCGGGGCGAGGCCGTCGGTGAGGTCGGTGTGGGTGTGCAGGTCGCCCCGCAGGTCCGCCTCGGTCACCAGGGCGGGCAGTTCCCCGCGCAGCCCGGCCTCGATCTCCCCGCGGTCCTCGCGCAGGGTGGGCGGGATCCAGGGCAGGCCGAGGCGGTCGTACACCTCCTCCTCGGTCCGGGAGACGGTCTTCGCGCCGCTCTCGACGTCGAACAGGCCGTACTCGGAGAGCTTGAGCCGGTGGTGCACGGCCCGTTCCCGGGTGCGGATGTTGTGGGCCTTGGAGCCGGTGAAGTACTGGAGCGCGGCGCCCCAGGAGTCCGCCGGTACGACCCGCAGGTCGACGGCGAGCCCCCGGCCGGTGCGCACGGACGTCTTCTTCTCACCCTGTCCGACGACCTCCGTGACGTACGGCAGCGCGGTGAAGGCCCGCATGACGGGGGCCGACCGCTCGGCCGCCACGAGGACGTCGACGTCGCCGATCGTCTCGCGCATCCGGCGCAGCGATCCGGCGTAGGTGCAGCGCTCGCAGCCGGGCACGGCGGACAGCGCGGCGACGACGTCCTCGGCCAGGTCCATGGCCACGTCGAGTCGGACCCGGCCGCCGGCCGACCTGAGCAGTTCGATGCCGTGCAGGATGTTCTGCTCGGTCTTGGGCCCGAAGCCCTTGAGGTCACGCAGGCGTTCCTGGTGATGGCGTCGGCGAGTTCGTCGACCGAGCGGACGCCCAGCTCCTCGTAGAGGGCCAGTGCCTTCCGGGGGCCGAGGGTGGGGACGGCGGTGAGCCGCCGGACGCCCGCCGGGATCTTCGCGCGCAGGTCCTCCACGGCCGTCACCCTGCCGTCGGCGAGGAACTCCAGGATCTTGTGGGCGATGGATCTCCCGACGTTCGGGATCTCCTGGAGTCCCTTGAGGTCGAGCGTGGAGACGTCGGCGTGGTGGCCGCCGACCGATCGGGCGGCCTTCTCGTAGACACGCGCCTTGAACGCGTCTCCGCCGGTGATCGAGATCAGGTCCGCGTACTCCTGGAACAGCGCGGCGACCTCGTCGTTGGGCCGGGCCATGTCTTCAGGGTAGGGCGCGGTCGCCCGCGGACGCTCTTGACATCCTTCCCCGAGCACAGGCAGTCTTCCGTTAAGCAGAAACATACTTCCACATTACGGAAACTCGCACCACCGAAGGGAGCGTCGGCCCCCATGCCGGGTTTCGCACGGAGCACAGCCGCCGCGCAGCGCTTCACCGTCAACCTGTCGATCCTCTTCACGGAACTCCCGCTGCTGGAACGCCCCGCGGCCGCCGCCGCGGCCGGCTTCACCGCGGTCGAGCTGTGGTGGCCCTGGGTCGACTCCCCCACGCCCGCACAGCCCTCACTCGACGCGCTGCGCGGCGCGATCACGGACGCGGGCGTCCGGCTCACCGGCCTGAACTTCTACGCCGGACAGCTGCCCGGACCCGACCGCGGCGCCCTGTCGGTCCCGGGCGAGGAGTCGGAGCGGTTCCGCGCCAACCTCGACGTGGCGGCCGGTTTCGCACACTCCCTCGGCTGCCGGTCGCTCAACGCCCTGTACGGCAACCGCGTGGCCGGCACGGACCCGGCCGAGCAGGACGCGCTGGCGCTGGAGAACCTGGTCCGCGCGGCCGCGGCGGCCGACCGCGTCGGCGCGGTCCTGCTGATCGAGGCGCTCAACGCGCCTGAGTCGCCGCGGTACCCGCTGGTGTCCGCGCCGGCCGCGGTCGCGGTCGTCGACCGGGTGAACGAGGCGTCGGGACTCGGCAACGCGCGCTTCCTGATGGACCTCTACCACCTGTCCGTGAACGGCGAGGACCTGCCGTCGGTGATCGAGCGGTACGCCTCGAAGACCGGCCATGTGCAGATCGCCGACGACCCGGGCCGCGGCGCCCCCGGCACCGGCTCCCTCCCCCTGGAGGAACTCCTCGGCCGGCTGCGGAAGGCCGGTTACGACGGCTGGGTCGGCCTGGAGTACAAGGCGGGCGACCGCCCGAGCTCCGAGGCCTTCGACTGGCTCCCCCGCGAAGCGCGCTGAACTCCCCCATCGGCAGAGCACGTCAGAGAGGCACCCCGATATGACCGACACCCTGCCCAAGATCGCCTGGATAGGCCTCGGCATCATGGGCTCACCGATGTCCGAGAACCTCCTCAAGGCGGGTTACGACGTCACCGGGTTCACCCTGGAGCAGGACAAGCTGGACCGCCTGGCCGCGGCGGGCGGCACCGCGGCGGCCTCGATCGCCGACGCGGTGCGCGACGCCGACGTGGTCGTCACGATGGTGCCCGCGTCACCGCAGGTCGAGGCCATCGCCTACGGCCCGGACGGCATCCTGGCGAACGCCCGCCCCGGCACCCTGCTCATCGACATGTCGTCCATCACCCCGGGGACCTCCGTCGACCTGGCGAAGGCCGCCGCGGACAAGGGCCTGCGCGTCCTGGACGCGCCCGTGTCGGGCGGCGAGGCGGGCGCCGTGGAGGCCGTGCTGTCCATCATGGTCGGCGGCGAGCAGGCCGACTTCGACCGCGCGAAGCCCGTCTTCGAGGCGCTCGGCAGGACCGTCGTGCTGTGCGGTCCGCACGGCTCGGGCCAGACCGTGAAGGCGGCCAACCAGCTCATCGTCGCCGTGAACATCCAGGCGTGCGCCGAGGCCGTGGTCTTCCTGGAGAAGTCCGGGGTGGACCTGACGGCCGCGCTCGACGTCCTGGGCGGCGGCCTGGCCGGCTCGACCGTGCTGGCGCGCAAGAGGGACAACTTCCTGAACCGCGACTTCGAGCCGGGCTTCCGCATCGACCTGCACCACAAGGACATGGGCATCGTGACCGACGCGGCCCGCCGTGTCGGCGCGGCCCTGCCGGTCGGCGCCGTGGTGGCCCAGCTGGTCGCCTCCCTGCGCGCGCAGGGTGACGGCGGCCTGGACCACTCCGCGCTGCTGCGCGCGGTCGAGCGCCTGTCCGGCGCGCGGGTCTGAGCCGTATCCCGAGACTTCCGGGCGGCGCCGCCGCCGACATCTGTCCTGTCGCGCCCAGGCGTCGGCGCCGCCCGGAACCCCTTCGACGAAGCGTCGACGCTCTGCCCGGCAGTGGCCGGGCGGAGCCCACGAACGGCCCGCGACCACCGAACGGCCCGCATGAGGGGTGGCCGTCCGGACCGGTGCGCGGGCGGGGCCAGGACCGCGGCGGCGTGCGAGCCAGTGCGGTGGTGAAGGAACCGGGGACCCTTCCCGACCAGAGGGAAGGCAGCTCCGGCTCCGTCGCACCCGCCGCGGTCCCAGCCCGTCCACCGAACCCGACCGAACCCGTAGGACACGCGCCGGAGGCGGACACCCGCGTCCGGCGCTTCGGCGTGCGGTCGTGCCCCCGTCGCAGGAGCCTTGAGGCATGACAGCACACCCACCGACAAGGTTCCCCCGCATCGTCGTGCACGCGCCCGCCCTGGACGGGTCCCGGCGGGTCACCGAGGGGGACGTGACCCTGGGCATCGCCTCGCATCTGGACGACGTCATCGAGATCCTGCGGATGGCCGACCTGGACCGCATCGAGGTCGAGGAGAGCGACCTCATCGAGTGGCAGGGCGGCGGACCCGACGACTGGCCGGGACTCTCCGAGCACCCCGAACCCTGACGTAGCGGCACGAATGCACCGGCCGATTCTCAAATTATGCTCTGAACGTCGTTCAGCATGCTTCAACAGCCCCAGGCGTCGGGCATATTCAGCGCACAAGGAGCCCGCCGACACGGGGGCGGCGGGCTCCTCTTCCCCATCGACGCGAGCGGTTCAGACCCGCAGGGCCCTGAGGGACGTCGGGGCATGTCCCGGCTCGGTCGCGAGCTCCTCGAACTCGACCACGTTCGAGATGTCGTTGGTGGCCGACATGGAGATGTCGGTGACCCGCTCCAGGATCGCCTCCACCACGACCGGCACCCGGTGCTCCGCGGCCAGCTTCTTGGCCTGCTCGAAGGCCGTGCCCAGGTCCGCCGGGTCGAGGACCCGGATCGCCTTGCAGCCGAGGCCCTCGGCGACCTTGACGTGGTCGACGCCGTAGACGCCCAGCTCGGGCGAGTTGATGTTCTCGAACTCCAGCTTGACCTGGAAGTCGATGTCGAAGGCCCGCTGCGCCTGCCGGATCAGGCCCAGGTAGGAGTTGTTGACCAGCACATGGATGTACGGGATCTTGTGCTGCGCGCCGACCGCGAGCTCCTCCAGCATGAACTGGAAGTCGTAGTCCCCGGAGAGGGCCACCACGGGCGCCTCCGGGTCGGCCTTCGCCACGCCGAGGGCGGCCGGGATCGTCCAGCCGAGCGGCCCCGCCTGACCGCAGTTGATCCAGTGCCGGGGCCGGAAGACGTGCAGCATCTGGGCGCCGGCGATCTGCGAGAGGCCGATCGTGGAGACGTACCGGGTCTCCGGGCCGAAGGCCCTGTTCATCTCCTCGTAGACCCGCTGCGGCTTGATCGGGATGTCGTCGAAGTGGGTGCGGCGCTGGAGGGTGGCCTTCTTCCGCTGCGCGCGGGCGGCCCAGGCGGTCCGGTCGGGCAGTTCGCCCGCCGCCTTCGACTCCCTGGCCACCGCGACGAACAGCTCCAGCGCCGCCTTCGCGTCGGAGGCGATGCCGAAGTCCGGGGCGAAGATCCGGCCGATCTGGGTCGGCTCGACGTCGACGTGGACGAACGTCCGGCCGGCCGTGTAGACGTCCAGCCTGCCGGTGTGCCGGTTGGCCCAGCGGTTGCCGATGCCGAGGACGAAGTCGGACTCCAGGAACGTCGCGTTGCCGTAGCGGTGCGAGGTCTGCAGGCCCACCATGCCGGCGTTCAGCTCGTGGTCGTCGGGGAGCACGCCCCAGCCCATCAGCGTCGGGACGACCGGGATCCCGGTCAACTCGGCGAATTCGACGAGGAGTTCCGCGGCGTCGGCGTTGATGACCCCGCCGCCCGCGACGATCAGCGGACGCTCGGCCGCGTTCAGCATCCCGATCGCCTTCTCGACCTGGGAGCGGGTGGCGGCGGGCTTGTAGACGGGCAGCGGCTCGTACGTGTCCGGGTCGAACTCGATCTCGGTGAGCTGGACGTCGATCGGCAGGTCGACGAGGACGGGACCGGGGCGGCCGGAGCGCATCAAGTGGAAGGCCTGCTGGAAGACGCCCGGCACCTGGGCCGCCTCCAGCACGGTGACCGCCATCTTCGTCACCGGCTTGGCGATGGCGGCGATGTCGACGGCCTGGAAGTCCTCCTTGTGGATCACGGCGGTGGGGGCCTGGCCGGTGATGCAGAGGATGGGGACGGAGTCCCCGGTGGCCGAGTACAGACCGGTGATCATGTCGGTGCCGGCGGGGCCCGACGTGCCGATGCAGACCCCGATGTTGCCGGGGCGGGTACGGGTGTAGCCCTCGGCCATGTGCGAGGCGCCCTCGACGTGGCGGGCGAGGGTGTGGGTGATGGCGCCGGAGGCCTTGAGCGCCGCGTAGAAGGGGTTGATCGCCGCGCCGGGCACCCCGAACGCATCGGTGACGCCCTCGCGCCTGAGGATCTCAACTGCCGCGCGGGCAGCGGTCATACGAGCCATCGAGAACTCCTGCTTTCGACTGCCGGATGCCTGCTCCCGTCGCGCCCCGCGGTGAGCGGAATTCCGTATTGTGGAATATAACTTCTACTATCTGGAATCAATGTAGGTGGGGGTGCGAACGTCGTCAAGAGACGGACAACCGGGCCCCGGCAGGAGCACCATGGGACGGCTGAACCGACGCGACGCCTGAGGTGGGGCCATGTCCGAGAGCGTGCCGGTGCGCTGTCCGGCCTGTCGGCGCGAGCACGTCTACACCGCGCCCTCCTACCCCTGCGCCTGTGGCGCGCCGGTCACCCCGAGCCTCGACGGCACGGCCGGCGTGACGGCGGTGGCGCACCGCGCGTGGGACGACGACTGGGTGACGGTGAGCTGCGGTTCCTGTGGCCGCCGGGACCAGTGGCCGCAGCCGGAGGTGGGCTGCCCGTGCGGGGCGGTGCTGCGCGTCCCGGTGGCCGGCACCGGGTCCGCGCCGGCGCCCGGACCCGAACCCCGGGGCGCCTTCCGTCCCGTGACGATCCGCACCGCCCGGGACGCGGTCACGGCCGCCGCGCTCTATCTGCGCTGGCTCGGCTACCGGGACATCCGCCGCGCCGACCGGCGGCCGCCGTCCGGGGTCGGGCTGGCCGCCCGGGGGCTGGTGGCGCAGGTGGATCCGACCGTGCGGGCGGCCTCGCGACGGGATGTGGAGTGCCTGTGGCTGACGGCGATGACGGAGGGGGCCGGCTGCGCGTACTTCTCCCTCGCGGGGTACGCCGAGGACGCGCGTGAGCAGGCCGACGTCCTGGGGGTGCCGTTGTTCGTGCTGGACCTCACGGGGACGCCGCAGGCGGTGAACGGGGTCGCCGATGAACTGCACGGGTCAGGTGCGTGAGGATCTGCGGGCGAGGGGGGCGCTCTACTGCCCGGCGTACTTCTCCCGCAGTTCGATCTTCCGCACCTTGCCCGAGACCGTCATCGGGAAGTCCTCCAGGATCCGGATCCTGGTCGGCACCTTGTAGTGGGCCAGCCGGCCCGCGCAGAACTCGCGCAGGTCCTCCAGGGTCGGCGGGGCCGCGGGGTCGTGCGGGATGACGCAGGCCAGGACCTCCTCGCCGTACGTCTCGTGCGGTACGCCGACCACTTGGACGTCGCGGATCGCGGGGTGGCCGTAGAGGAACTCCTCGATCTCGCGCGGGTAGATGTTCTCGCCGCCTCTGATGATCATGTCCTTGATCCGGCCGACGATCTCGACGTACCCGTCCTCGCGCATCGTCGCCAGGTCGCCGGTGTGCATCCAGCGCCCGGGGTCGACGGCCTCCGCCGTCCTCCCGGGCTCGTTCCAGTAGCCGAGCATCACGCTGTAGCCGCGGGTGCACAACTCACCGGCCGTGCCGCGTGGTCGGGTGGCCCCGGTGGCCGGGTCGACGACCTTGACCTCCAGGTGCGGCAGCACCCGGCCGACCGTGCCGGTGCGGTGTTCGAGGTCGTCGTCGATCCTGGTCTGCAACGAGACCGGACTGGTCTCCGTCATGCCGTAGCAGATGGAGACCTCCGCCATGTGCATCTCGGCGACCACCCGCTTCATGACCTCGACCGGACAGGGCGAGCCCGCCATGATGCCGGTGCGCAGCGTGGAGAGGTCGTAGGAGGCGAAGCCGGGGAGGTTCAGCTCCGCGATGAACATGGTCGGCACGCCGTACAGCGAGGTGCAGCGCTCCTGCTGGACCGCCTCCAGGGTGGCCTTCGGGTCGAAGGACGGGGCCGGGATCACCATGCAGGCGCCGTGCGAGGTGGCCGCGAGGTTGCCCATCACCATGCCGAAGCAGTGGTAGAAGGGGACGGGGATGCAGATCCGGTCCTGCTCCGTGTAGGAGACCAGTTCCCCGACGAAGTACCCGTTGTTGAGGATGTTGTGGTGGGAGAGCGTGGCGCCCTTCGGGAAGCCGGTGGTGCCCGAGGTGTACTGGATGTTGATGGGGTCGTCGCAGGACAACTCCGCCGCCCGGGAGCGCAGTTCCTCCCGGCTGCCGGACGTCCCGCGCGACACCAGCGCGTCCCAGCTCCGGTCCCCGACGTACACGGTCTCGCGCAACCGCGGGCACCGGCCGTGCACTTCCTGGACCATCGCCCGGTAGTCGCTGCTCTTGTGACGGAGCGAGGCGAACAGCAGGGCGATCCCTGCCTGGTTGAGGACGTACTCGACCTCGTGGGTGCGGTAGGCCGGGTTGATGTTGACCAGGATCGCGCCGATCCGGGCGGTGGCGTACTGCACCAGCACCCACTCGGCGCAGTTGACCGCCCAGATGCCCACCCGGTCGCCCTTGGCGATCCCGCTCGCCAGCAGCGCGTGCGCCAACCGGTCCACGTCGGCGGTGAATTCGGCGTACGTCCAGCGGCGCCCGGAGGCCACGTCCACCAGCGCCTCACGCTCCGGCCACCTGGCCGCCGTCCGGTCGAGGTTGGCGCCGATCGTGTCGCCGAGCAGGGCGGTGCCACTGGTGCCGTGGGTGTAGGACAGTTCGCCGGAGGTCACCGGAAGTCCTCCTCGCGGTACTCCTCGGCCGAGCCCGCCGCGGTGGCCTCGCGCAGCTCGATCCGGCGGATCTTGCCGGACACCGTCTTGGGCAGCGGGGCGAACTCCAGCCTGCGGATGCGCTTGTACGGCGCCAGGACCTGCCGGGAGTGCTCGAAGAGCACCTTCGCGGTGTCCGGGCCGGGCGCCCAGCCCGCGGCCAGCACGATGTACGCCTTGGGCACGGCGAGCCGCAGTTCGTCCGGCGCCGGCACGACGGCCGCCTCGGCCACCGCCTCGTGTTCGAGCAGCGCGCTCTCCAGCTCGAACGGGCTGATCTTGTAGTCCGACGCCTTGAACACGTCGTCCGCGCGGCCGACGTAGGTGATGTAGCCGTCCTCGTCCCGGGCGCCGATGTCGCCGGTGCGGTAGTAGCCGCCCGCCATCGCCTCCGCCGTACGGTCGGCGTCGCCGTGGTACCCGGTCATCAGGCCCACCGGCCGCGCCGACAGGTCGAGGGCGATCTCGCCCTCCGCCGCACCCGGCGCGCCCGACACCGGGTCGAGCAGTTCCACGCGGTACCCGGGGCTCGGGCGGCCCATCGAGCCGGTCTTCAGCGGCTGTCCCGGGCTGTTGGAGACCTGCACGGCCGTCTCCGTCTGGCCGAACCCGTCCCGGATGGTGACGTTCCAGGCCCGCCGGACCTGCTCGATCACCTCGGGGTTGAGCGGCTCACCGGCCGCCACGACCTCCCTGGGCGGGGTGCCCAGCTGGGTGAGGTCGGCCTGGATCAGCATCCGCCACACGGTCGGCGGGGCGCAGAAGGAGGTCACCCCGTGCCGGTCCATCTCGGCCATCAGCCGGCCCGCGTCGAAGCGCGCGTAGTTGTGGATGAAGACGGTGGCCTCGGCGTTCCAGGGCGCGAACAGGTTCGACCAGGCGTGCTTGGCCCAGCCCGGCGAGGAGATGTTCAGGTGGACGTCGCCGGGCTTGAGGCCGATCCAGTACATGGTGGCCAGGTGCCCGATGGGGTACGAGGTGTGGGTGTGCTCGACCAGCTTGGGGTGGGCGGTGGTGCCCGAGGTGAAGTAGAGCATCAGCGGGTCGTCGGCGAGGGTCGGGCCGTCCGGCACGAAGTCGGCGGCGGCGACGTACGCGTCCTCGTACGGCTCCCAGCCCGCCACCGGCACTCCGCCCACCGCGATCCGGGTGTACGCCCCCGGCACCTCGTCGAACTTGGCGGCGTCCTCGGCGCGCACCAGCACGTGCCGCACCCGGCCCCGGTCGACGCGGTCGCGCAGGTCGGCCGGGCCGAGCAGCGGGGTCGCCGGGATGACGACGGCACGCAGCTTCATCGCGGCGAGCGCGGTCTCCCACAGCTCGGCCTGGTTGCCGAGCATGACGAGGATGCGGTCCTCGGGCTCGACGCCCCGCGCGCGCAGGTGGTTGGCCACCCGGTCGGAGCGCTCGGCCAGCTCGGCGAAGGACAGCTTCGTCTCGGAGCCGTCCTCCTCCACGATGTGCAGGGCGGTGCGGTCGTTGCCCTCGGCGATGACGTCGAACCAGTCGAGCGCCCAGTTGAAGTGGTCCGGACGCGGCCACTCGAAACCCTCGTAGGCGGTGGCGTAGTCCGTCCGGTGTTCCAGCAGGAAGTCCCGTGCCCTGCGGAAGTCCTCCGTCGCACTCGTCATACGCGTCTCCTTCGGTACCGGACCATTGCCGGGCGGCTCTCTGGCATCGTGTAATCCGTGATGCAGGTCTCACTACCCCCGAACGGGGGTGTGGACAGCACGAGGCCAGGGTCGAAGGGGCAGGACAGGTGGCAGCAGAGGTCGCGGGGGCGGTCGAGATACGCGGTGCGCTGGCCAGACTCCGGCGTGTCACCGGGCTCCCCATCGCCTTCGGCGGACTGGTCGAGGCGGGCCGGCCGCAGATGCGGATCAGCGAGCTGAGCGGCACCCACACGATGTCCCTGCGCTCGCTCGCGGTGACCTCGGGCAACGGTCTGGGCGGCAAGGCGGTGGCGCTGGCCCGGCCGTGCGCGGTCACCGACTACTCCGTCTCCCGGCAGATCAGCCACGAGTACGACATCCCGGTGGCGGCCGAGGGCATCCGCTCGGTCCTCGCCGTACCGGTGGTGGTACGGCGCCGGGTGCGGGGCGTGCTGTACGGCGCGCTGCGCACGGCCCAGCCGCTCGGCGACCGGACGCTGGGCGCGGCGGTGGCGGCGGCCCGGGACGTGGAACAGGCGCTGGTCGTGCAGGACGAGGCCCGGGGGCTGCTGGCCGCGGCGCGGCCGGAACCCGCCGTCGTGGCGCAGCCCGGAGCCGCCTGGGAGCAGGTGCGGGAGGCGCATGCGGCGCTGCGGGCGCTGGCGCCGCGGATCACCGACCCCGAACTGCGCGCCGAACTCCTGGCCGCCTGCGGTCTGCTGACCACCTCGGCCCCGCGCACGGGAGCCACCCTGGCCCCCCGTGAGCTGGACGTTCTCGCCTGGGTGGCGGCGGGCGCGACCAACGCGGCGGTGGCCGAGCGGCTGGGGCTGCGGCCCGAGACGGTCAAGGGCTATCTGCGTTCGGCGATGCGGAAGCTGGGCGCGCGCACCCGGGGGGAGGCGGTGTCGACGGCTCGTCGCACGGGGTTGCTGCCATAGCCCGGTGGGGTTGTCGCCGTGGCGGAGGGGAGTACCGGAGGGGACGCACCAGTACCCGAGGGCTGTACCGGAGGGGACGCATTCCATTCATGCGGACGCGCTGTGAATTCCCCTCCGCCAGGGCGCTGTTATGTCCCTCACCACGCCGTCCGACCGGATTTCCGCGTTCCTTGCCTAGAATTTGGCTGGGACACGACACAGGAGGGGAGCGGTGACCGTGCGACGGGACTTCCAGGAGCCTGCCAGATGCCGCCCCGACCTGGTCATCGGCCGGGCGGAGCTGGTCGCGGCGGCCCGGGACCAGCTCGCCTCGGGCGGCAGCGTCCTCCTGCACGGACCCGCCGGAATCGGGAAATCGACCGTCCTGCGGGCGCTGGACGCGGAATACGCCCCGTCCGCGCGCACCGTGTTGCGCTGCTCGGCCACCGAGTCCGAATCCCACCTTCCCTTCCTCGCCCTCGCGGACCTCTTCGGTCTGGTCCTCGACGACGTCTCCGGCCGGCTGCCGGGCGCCCAGCGCACCGCCCTGGAGTCGGCGCTGACCGGGCGGGGCGAGTCCACCCTCCAGCGTGACGGCCTGGCCCTGCGTCTCGCGGTGCTGTCCACGCTGCGCGCGCTGGCCGCCGAGGGCCCGGTGCTGATCGTCGCGGACGACCTCCAGTGGCTGGATCCGGCCAGTGCCGAACTCCTCGGCTTCGCCGCCCGGCGGCTCGGCGGCACCCCGGTCCAACTGCTGTGCGCGGTCCGCACGGAGGGCCAGGAGTACGACCGCCACCTCCGCGCGTCGCCGCCGGACACCGTCGCCGTGCGCCTCGGGCCGCTCAACCGCACGCAGATCTCGGAGCTCCTCGACCACCGCGGGCACGCCGGGCTGACCCGGGCGACGGTCCGGGAGATCCACCGCACCAGCGGCGGCAACCCGCTGTTCGCCCTGGAGCTCGGCCGCGCCCTCGCCGAGAACCCGACCCCGCCCCGCCCCGGCGAGCCGCTGCCGGTGCCCACCTCGCTGCGCGCCCTGGTGCTCAGCCGTCTCGACATGCTCTCCGTGGAAGCCCGCCGCACCCTCCTGGTGGCCAGCGCCGGCGCCCGCCCCACCCAGGCGCTGCTGCACGCGGCCGGCCGGGAGAACGCCGAGGCCGAGTGCGCCCAGGCGGCCGAACTGGGGTTGCTGGCCACCGAGCCGGAGGGACCGGCCGTACGCTTCGCGCATCCGCTCATCTCCGCCGCGCTGTACGCGGAGGCGCCCGCGCAGGAGCGCCGGGCCGCGCACGCGGCCCTGTCCACGGCCGCATCCGACCCGATCGAGCGGGCCCGGCACCTGGCCCTGGCCACCACCGGCACCGATCCTGAGGTGGCCGCGCGGCTCGCCGAGGCCGCCGCCCAGGCCAGGGACCGGGGCGCGCCCTCGGTGGCCGCGCAGATCGGGCTGCTCGCCGCCCGGCACACCCCGGCCGACAACACGCCCGGTCCCGACGAGCGCCGGCTGCTGGCCGCCGAGGACGCCACCAGCGCGGGCGAGATCGACCTCGCCCAGGACATCGCCCGCGAGGTGCTCACCCGGGCCACCCGTCCGGCGGACCGGGTGCGGGCCTGGATCATCGTGATCGACTCCGCGGGCCACACCATGACCGAGGTGGACGCGGCCTTCCCGCACGCCCTCGCCGACGCCGGCGACGACCCGCGGCTGCTGGGCCTGGTCCACTACCAGCTGGCGTGGCGCTCCCTGATCGTGGAGGGAGACTTCACCGAGGCCCGGCAGGCGGCCGCGCACTCGGCCGGCCTGGCGGCCCAGGGCGGCGACCGGCGCACCGAACTCCTCGCGCTGTCCCTGCAGGCGCAGGTGGAGACCCTGATGGGCCATCCGGACGCGCCGGCCACCATCAAGCGCGCCCTGAAGGAGCCGCAGGACCCGAACGTGGCCTGCCACCACAACGGGGCGGGCAGCGCCCGGTTCCGCTGGCTCGTGATGAGCGACCAGCTGGCCGAGGCCCGGACCACGGTCACGGCGCTGCTGCGCGAGGTGCGCCGGCGCGGCCAGGTGGAGAGCGAGGTGCACTTCCTGCGCGGGCTCGCCGAGACCGAACTGCGCTCCGGGCACTGCGGCCGGGCCCTGGACCTGGCCCGCGAGGGACTGGGCCTGGCCCATGACTCCGGGATCGGCGAGACCGCCTCCGCGATGCTCACCTCACTGGCCGAGGCCTCCGGCGGCGACGTCGACCGGGGGCTGGCGCTGGCGCGGGAGGCGGTGGAGCACGCCGAACAGGACGGCGACACGATGTACCTGTCCCGGGCCCTGGGCGCGCTCGGATACGCCCAGTTGGTGGCGGGCGACCCGGCGGGCACCGTCCGCTCGCTGCGCCGGGTGCGGGAACTGGAGCAGAGCCTCGGCATCACCGACCCGGCCCGTGGCCGCTGGCAGGGGGACCTCGCCGAGGCACTCGTCCGGGTGGGTGAGCCTGCCGAGGCGCAGGACGTCATCGACGTCACCCGGGAGCACGCGCTCAGGCTCGGCCGGGAGAGCGTCCTCGCCGCCCTCGACCGGGCCGAGGCGCTGGTCCGCGCGGCGCGCGGCGACCACGAGACGGCCGCCACCCAGCTGACCTCGGCTCAGGACCGGTTCGCCAAACTGGGTCACGGCCTGGAGGAGGCTCGGGCCGCGTTCGCGCTGGCCTCGCTGCGCGGGCGGCACTCCCCGACGGCGTACGACGAGGCCACCCGGCTGTTCCGGCGGTGCCGGGCGCTGCCCTGGCTGCGGCAGGTGGACGAGGCCGTCTCGGCGCCGGAACCCGAGCCCGCGGTGGTCCCGCCGGCCGAGCCGGCCGCGCTGGAGGGGCTGGCCGCGATGGAGCGTCAGGTCGCCGCGCTGGTCATGGAGGGGGCCACCAACCGGGAGATCGCCGCCCGGCTGTTCATCAGCGTCAAGACGGTCGAGGCCACCCTGACCCGGGTCTACCGCAAGCTGGGCATCCGATCGCGGGTCGACATAGTCCGTTTGGCCGCAGGGCGGCGCGCGCACTGAGCGCCGCTCTTGTTAACTGAGGCGGACCGAGGGTTTTCCCTCCCCCATCCCCCCTAGGGGGTTCCCTCATTGGGAGGGTGGGGTTCCGGGTCCTAGCTTATGGATGTGCCGCTCGCCCGGGCATACGGGGGCCGGTCCCGCGACCCCCGTGCTGCACCCCCCACACCCGCGCGACCCCCACCGGCAACCCCCACTGAGGAGACTCATGTTCGGGCACCACCGCGCAAGAAGGACCGCCGCAGTGCTGGCAGCCACCGCTGCCGCCGCGGCGACCGCGCTGATCGCGTCCCCCACCGCGTCAGCCGCCCCCCAGCCGATCGTCGGCGGCACCACGACCACCACGACCGCGTACCCGTTCATGATGCAGATCACGGACGCGTCCGGCAGCCAGTTCTGCGGCGGCACCCTGGTGTCGGCCACCAAGGTGGTGACCGCGGCGCACTGCATGGAGGGCGAGTCCACCAGCAGCGTCCGGGTGGTCGGCGGCCGTACGAACCTGAACGGCACCGACGGCACGGTCAGCAAGGTCGGCAAGATCTGGATCAACCCGGACTACACGGACGCCACCAACGGCGACGACGTGGCCGTGCTGACCCTGTCGACGTCGATGCCGTACACCCCGGCGTCGTACGTCAGCTCCTCCCAGACCGGCGTGTACGCGGCCGGCACCACGGCCCGCATCCTGGGCTGGGGCACCACCTCGGAGAACGGCAGCTCCTCCAACCAGCTGCGGACCGCGACCGTGCCGATCGTGGCCGACTCCAGCTGCAAGAGCTCCTACGGTTCGGACTTCGTCCAGACCGACATGGTTTGCGCCGGATACACATCCGGCGGCACAGACACCTGCCAGGGCGACAGCGGCGGTCCCCTGCTCATCGGGGGCGTCCTGGCAGGGATCACTTCCTGGGGAGAGGGGTGCGCGGAGGCCGGTTACCCGGGTGTCTACACCCGGCTGACCACCTTCTCGAACCTGGTGACCACGCAGGTCAACTCGTAACCAGAAGGTCTCCTGAGTATCCCTCAGGTGAGTGACCGGGGGGCGTTGCGGGCTACCACGAGCAGCCCGCAGCGCCCCCTATCCATGCCCCTGTCGCCCCTGTCGCCCCTGTCGCCCCTGTCCATGCCCTTGTCCATGGACGACCGTCCCGAACCGGATGTCGTACGAGGTCCCGGGGTGCATGACGGCCAGCATGCGCTCGGCCTCCTCGGTGACGTCGGCGCGCTCGGCGCGGCTCAGGCCGCCGAAGGTCTCGATGACCAGGGCGGTGTCCTCCTCCCACTGCCACACTCCCGCCAGAAACCCGTCCACGAGCAGGGTGCGGAAGGCCTGGTTGCCCTGCCAGGCCCGGCCCCGGTACGCGGACGGGACGACCCGGGTGCGGTCGGCGTGGGAGAGCAGGAGGTTGTCGAACTCGGGGAGAAAGCGCGGCGGCCCAGCCAGTGCTCGGCGGTGGTGAGGGCGACCTGCCCGCTGTGCCCCCACACTCCGCGCGGGGTGACCTGGACGAGCGGCAGCCGGCACCGCGCGGCGACGGCGAGGGACCGCGGGTCGGCGTGCGGCCACTCGGCGCTCAGGGCCGTACGGAGCTCGGCCATGGTGCGCGGCTCGGCCTCCACCAGTTCCCGGGCGAGCAGGGCGAGGCGGTCCAGGTCCACCCCGGCCAGGCCCGCGCGGAACTGGGTCAGTTCCCGGTCGCGGGCCGCCTGGACGAGCGGCCTCAGGGTGAGGGCGTCGTCGGCGGTGTGGGTGTGGAGGGTCGACCGCAGGGTGACGATCCGGACCACCTCCCGGTCCGCCATGGGCCGGGCGAGCCGCGCGGGGACGAAGTCGTGGAGGCGGGCGGCGAGGGCGTAGTACGGCGGCTTGACGTTCTGCGCCTGGAGGCCGACGAGGTGCCCCACGGCCTCCTGCGCCGACCGCGCGGAGCGGCGCAGCAGGAGCTGGCGGTCGAGGGTGGCGCGGTTGAGGGCGCGGGGGCCGAGGACCGGGCCGGACGGCTTCTTCGTCATGCGGGCACGCTAGCGCCGAAGTAGGACAGGTTCTGTCCTCGACCGCCCCCGCTCCCCCGCGCACGCCCCGTATATCCTGCACCGAGACGTACTGGCCACGCCGATGCAGGCGCCACCGAGAGGCGGCCGTGATGTCCGAGCGACGCCCGGGTCCGGTCCCGAAGAACTCCGGGAACGGCAGGAACGGCCGGAGCGCCAGGAGGTCAGTCTGGCGGCGCGCGCTGCCGCCGGAGCCGGACACGGCCGAGCAGCCACGGCCGGAGTCCGCGGCGGCCGCGGTGGCGCCCGGGGAGCAACCGAGCGTCGTGGAGGCGGCGCTGTACCGGGACGGCGTGCGCGTGTCCACGCCGGCGACCCTCGCGGAGACCTACCGCGAACTGCGCGAGCACCCCGCGGGCATGGCGTGGATCGGCCTGGCCCGTCCGACCTCCGAC
The DNA here is from genome assembly GCF_040703965.1 of Streptomyces sp. NPDC006655. NCBI lineage: Bacteria > Bacillati > Actinomycetota > Actinomycetes > Kitasatosporales > Streptomycetaceae > Streptomyces > Streptomyces sp. NPDC006655. Next base: position 39,270 of record NZ_JBEYJU010000008.1, read on the forward strand.
GAACTCCTCTCCCTGGCCGCCGAGTTCGGCCTGCACCCGCTCGCGGTGGAGGACGCGATGGAGGCGCACCAGCGGCCGAAGCTGGAACGGTACGGCGACACCCTGTTCGTCGTCCTGCGGGCGGCCCGGTACCTCGACGCGCCGGAGGAGGTCGACTTCGCCGAGCTGCACGTCTTCGTCGGCCCGGACTTCGTGATCACGGTCCGCCATGGCGCGGCCCCCGATCTCTCCGCGGTCCGCCGCCGCATGGAGGACTCCCCCGACCTCCTCAAGCTCGGCCCGGAGGCGGTTCTCTACGCCATCCTCGACGCGGTGGTCGACGGCTACGCCCCGGTCGTCGCGGGCGTGCAGAACGACATCGACGAGATCGAGACGGAGGTCTTCCGTGGCGACCCGGAAGTCTCCCGCCGTATCTACGAACTCTCCCGCGAGACGGTCGAGTTCCAGCGCGCCACCCGCCCCCTCGTCGGCATGCTGCACGGCCTGATGGCGGGCTTCACCAAGTACGAGACCGACGAGGAACTCCAGCGCTACCTACGGGACGTGGCGGACCACGTCACCCACACCAGCGAGCGCGTCGACGGCTTCCGCCAGGCCCTCACGGAGATCCTCACGGTCAACGCGACCCTGGTCACCCAGCAGCAGAACGCGGAGATGCGGGCACTGGCGGAGGCGGGGTTCGAACAGAACGAGGAGATCAAGAAGATCTCATCCTGGGCGGCGATCCTGTTCGCTCCGACGCTGGTCGGCACGATCTACGGCATGAACTTCCGGGAGATGCCGGAGTTGCACTGGGCACTCGGATACCCCTTCGCCATCGCCCTGATGGCGATCGTATGCACCACTTTGTACTTCATCTTCAAGCGGAAGGACTGGCTCTGAGTAACCGGCCGCCGAGGACCTGTGCCAGGGCCTCACGGGAGCCGAGGCAGTCGCCAGAAGGACTGCCCAAGGCCGCTGGGGAGAATCTGGGGAGAATGAGATGTGCTCCGCGTCGGCCGGTTCTCCCCGCCGCGGGCCAATGGTCTCGCTGAACCCTGGGGCGTCAGCACCGACGGCGGACGCCGAACATCACGGAGGGTAACCGCACTTCCGGACCGGAACGCCGAAGAGGGGCGCAGCACTTGCTGCGCCCCTCTTCTCGTATGCGTCCACGTAGCGTGCCCGCTACCCGGCCTGGATGGGCCGGGCGCTTCGGTTGAGGAGTGCGTCGATGGCACCGCGCCCCTTCCCGCCGGCCTCGGGCATGAAGTGGGCGTAGAAGCCGAGGGTGATGGTGGGGGTCGAGTGGCCAAGCCACCGAGCGAGCGTGACCACGGACTCGCCCGCTTCCAGGATGACCGAAGCGTAGGTGTGCCGCAGCACGTGGAAGCCGTCCTTGCGAGACGCCGTCCAGCGTTCCCCCGCATTCCGCACCGGGATGACGCCGGCCGCGGCCAGAGCGGGCTTCCACACCTCGACATTGAAGATGTTCGCCCGGATGGCGTTGCCGTACTTCGCGGTGAGAATGAGCGGGAACTTCTTCCTCTCCCGGTCATCCTCCGGACCGCCCCAGGGCAGTTCCACCTCGACGGCAGGGTACGCAAGGAAATACTCGGCCAGCGCCGAGGCGACCGAGGGAGGCATGTCGACGACGCGCGTCTTGCCGCCCTTCGGCAGTGCGAAGTACAAGCGCCCGTGCAGGAGCTGCACCTGCCGGCGGATACGCAGCGCCCCTCGGGCGAAATCGACATCCTCAGGTGACAACCCGAATACCTCCCCCTGCCGCAGCCCACAGCCCAGCGCGACCACCGCAGCGATGCGGTAACGCGGGCCGATCGCGTCCCGAACCCGCAACGCTGTCTCCAACGGCCAGGCTTCCCGTTGGTCCTCCGGCGCCTTCGGCCAGCGCACCGACTTGGCCCGCATCGGATTACGCACGAGACGCTTGTCATCGATAGCCGTCTCGAAGATGTTCGAGAGCGACGTGAGGATATGCCGTGCGTAGCGCGGCGCGCATTCGCCCTCCAGCGCGGCGATATACCCTCGCAGGACCGCCGGCGTGATGTCGCGCAGGGGAACCGTGCCAAGATGCGGTCGGATGTGCAGGCGGAGCCGCTCGTCGATGCGCTTGACCCTACCGGGCGCGCCACGGACTCCCGTCTGCCAGAAGCGTGTCACGTAGTCGTCCAGCGTGATCGATCCGTCGCGCGGGTCGACGAACTCACCCCGTTCGCTGTCAGTACCGGCACTGCGTAGCCACGCCTTGGCGTCTTCGAGCACATCGAACGACTTGCCCCGCACCCCGGGGATACCAGCGACCCGGTATCGGGAGCCCTTGCCGTAGCGGGCCGTGCGTGCCCGCTTGCCGGTGGCAGGGTCTTTCTTCTTGGTGAGCCAGCGGTCTTCGAGGTAGCCGGCCAAGCGGCTCCTTCCAGTAGGTGATAGGGACGTGGGGCGGGCGCCCCTCAGGCGCTCGCGTCGCAGTCCGAGCGCATCCGTGGTGCTGTGTTGAGCGGGCTCAGGGACGTGTTGGAGCGCGAATCAGCCTGTTCCTGTTCGCGAACCCAGGCGTCGAGGGCTTCCACCCGGTACATGACGCGGCCGCGGGGACCCATGCGGAAGCTCGGCGGTCCTTGCCGGCGATGGCGCCAGACATAGAGGGTGTGGGGCGAGAGGCCGAGATACTCGGCGGCGTCTCGCACTGTGGCGACCCAGGGCAGCTCAGGTCCGGCAGTTACTTCCCGCACTGCTCCTGGAACGACGACGCAGGGCCGAACAGGCCCTGCTCTCGGTGGTCGCCACCGCCTGCCTGCTCGGTTTCTCGTCTGCCGTGAGCGAATGGAGCCAAGTCCTGTGGGACGTCATCGAGACGTCCTGGGACGTCCAGCTGATCAGCAGTCGGAACCTTGCCCCACGTCATAGTCTGCCGAGCCTGGACCTCACCGTGTGGGCAAATGACCTGGCCAAGTCGCTTCTGGCTGGGCCTCTGCCACGGCGCTGGGCGCATTCTCAGGTTGCCGCAAGGGCGCAGTCGCTGGCAGGGATTCCAGATGACGGGACGGTGCAGCGAATCCCGCGCCGCCACAGGTAGGCGCGGTTCATACGGGAGGCGTACGCCTTATCGGCGCGCACGCGATCCGGCCGGGTGCGGGGCCTGCCCGGCTCGAGACGCGGGACACGGCCCTGCAGCCGTCGACATCGGCCTGTGCCACGGTCGGCACGGCGGGCTTGTGCGAGGACAGGTAGTCGGTCGCGGCGGATGAGGCAATGGCAGTCAGCAGCTCCGTGCTGATCGAGCCACCGACCTACTGGCCGGGCTCAGTCCGGTCAGCCGCCCAGCGCAAGGACCTGCGGTCCTACTGCACGGAACGGCCGTCATGAAACTGCCGGCAGGGCGCCTGGTGGGCGCAGGGACTCACTCCCCCGGCTGCTCCCCCCCTCCGCACGCACGGCGGTCATGGCGACGATGGTTCGCGTCCTCCTGGGCCAGGCGCCGCAGAAGCCGGACGACGGGCTCGAACAGCACGGTGAGGACAACTGCCCGCTCGGCGAGGGCGATACGGTCCTCGATCCCTTCGAACTGCGCGAAGTCCAGGTCCGCGGTGGCGGTGGCGAGCCGCGCGTAGGGGATGAGCTCGGCGGCCGTGTAGTCGGTGCCGAGGCGGCTCAGCGCCGCGAGGCTCTCGGCGAGTGCAGGGCGGTGCGGTGACGCGTCGGAGATCTGCCAGCCCATGTTCTCGATCAGGGCCTCGACCCTCGCGCCGGCTCCACCGGACACCCCTTCGTCGGCAACGCCCTCCCGCTCCCCGCCCTTCTGGTCATTCGTCTCCGCGGAAGGCACGGGCAGGGCGTGATGAACGACGCCCAGGGTCTCGAACGCGTCCAGTGGACGGTCGACGGCTTCGAGCACCTCGCGGGTGCGTGCGACGGACAGCCCGCCGAGCTGGATGAGGGAACGGATCAGACGGAGCCGCTGGATGTGCTCCTCGTCGTACTCGACCGTGGTGGGGTTCAGCGCGCGCCCCTCGGGGAGCAACCCCTCCCGTCGGTAGTACTTGATGGTCGCCACCGGCACCCCGGACCGCCGGCTGAGCTCTGAAATCCTCATGCGCTCCCTCACGCTCAACTGTCCCTCCAGTATCGCGTTACCAGGGGTTGCCCCGCCGAGCTCGATAGTGCCACTATCAGGCACTCGATAGTGGAGCTATCGAGCTCGCTCCGGTGTGTCGTTTTTCCCACCCGGGCCTCTCACCCCGCACGCCTCGACAACGGAGGGCCACACATGTCCCAGCGCATCGGCAAGACCCACTGGAAGCGTTTCGCCATCGGTGCGGTGCCGACGGTGGCCGCCACGGCGGCGGTCGCCGTCTCCATGGCCCAGGGCGCGCTGGCCGCTTCGTTCAGCATCTCCGGTTCCGACTTCAAGGTCTCGGCCGGCTCCCTGAGCGGCAGCGGATTCGCCAACTACGCCACAGTGGACGTCGCCAAGAACGGCAAGCACATACCCGTCACCGTCTCGGCCCTCGAGAACGCGAAGATCACCAACATGTGCCAGTCCGTGCCGGTGGACATTCCCGTCCTCGGCACCTACACCATGACGCTCAAGGCGGGCGGATCGGGTACGGCGGTCAAGGCCAAGGACCTCTACATCGACATGACCGACCTCCAGGCCACCTCCGGCACCTTCCACAACGTCGACATCGGCGTCGCCACCGGCTCCATCACCAAGGGCCAGGTCAACCCCAAGGACCACGTCGACCCCGACGGCTACGCACAGCAGGCGGACTCGATCGAGATCGTCGACGCCCACCAGAAGGTCTGGGCCACCTCCGCCGGGACGTTCGAACTGGCAGGCCTGCACATGAACATCGCGGCCGGCCGCCACGACTGCTTCTGACCCGCTCCCGCCCCTCCCCCACCCGTCCACGATCCGGGAGCTTCCCCATGACCAGTGCCGGCGCACCCGCGCACCCCCACAGTGACAACGGCTTCGCCGGCGCCCGCCGGGCCTTCCGGGCCTGGCGGCGCACCCGCCCCTTCTGGGCGGGCCTCCTGGTGCTCCTCGCCGCCGCGCCGATCATCTACTTCCCCTACTTCAACCTCTCCCTGGGCGCCCTGTCCGTGGCGATGTCCACCACCGCGGGCGCGGGATCGCTGATCATCGGCCTGACGCTGATCGTCCTCGGCGGGCTCCTGTGGTTCCAGCCGATCATCAGGTTCTTCGCCGGATGCGTCGCCGTCTTCCTCGGTGTGCTGTCGCTCCCCATCTCCAACTTCGGCGGATTCTTCGTCGGCACGCTGTTCGCGGCCACGGGCGGACTCCTGGCTCTGGCGTGGGGCCCGGTGGATGCGGACACCCCCCGCGATGCCGTCCGCACGGAGGGAGAGCCCGGGAATGTCTGACAAGTCACCCGACATCCGCGAGGAGGCGCCAGAAGTCCGCTTCGTGCGGCCGCCGAAGAGCCGACACGCCGCTCCTCGGACGTCCACGCTGACCCGCCTGCGCCTGCCGCTCGGGAAGGCTCTCGCACTCACCGCGCTGCCTACCGCTCTCGTCCTGGGAAGTCAGCGTCCGGCCGCCGTCGACACGAGCGCCACCGCAGCGCATTCCGTTCCCGAGGAGGGGGCCGGCGGCGGCGTCGACTGCGCCCGTCGCGACGAGCCATCACCCCGTGCCGCGGCGCCGACTCCGACCACCACTCCGAGCTCCCCCACGAGCGACGCATCCGTCACACCGCCGGATCACATCGACGACCAGGAAACTAGCCCCACTACGGCTCCACCCCCCTCGCAGAGCGCGAGCGCCGCCCCCAGCGGCCTCGCGGGCCTCCTCGGCTCCCTCCTCGGCGGCGACACCGAGCAGAGGAATCCGACACCCGACGTCAGCCCGTCACCGAAGTCGGCCGCTCCGACGCCGGCGGCAGCCCCGGAGCGGTCGGCCCCACCGTCCGCGCCACACGCATCGCCCTCCCCCGACCACCGGACCACCGATGCGCCGTCCCGGCCAGGACCCACCACCGGAGCCACCGGCACCTGCGACATCAGAGGTCTCAAGGCCCCCGAGGACACGAGCGCCGGTCGATTCGCCTCCGAGGCATGGAACATGAAGGGCAGCCGCCTCCGGCTGCGGGACGTCGTCTTCGGCGGCGTGGTCACCGTGGACACGGCCGCCGGCCCCAAACGGGTGCTCAAGTTCTCCGCGGCCGGTGCGACGATCCGCGACCTGAGGATGTCCGTACCCGTCGGCCCGCAGATCCAGCACATCGACGGAGCACCCGGCTCGACCTCCACGCTGCGAGGCGACCGCATCACGATGTACGTCGAGAGCCTGACGGGCACCGTCTCCGGCGCCGAGGGAATTCCCCTGCCTGCCGTCCTCCGCCTTCATCTCACGCCCGACACCGTTCCGGAGTGGCTCTACGGCACGGTCGGGAAGCTCGGCCTCAAACTCCAGCTCGACCTGGACGAGGCCGACATCGACCAGGCCGGACAGACGGGGGGAGAGCTCACCATCCCTGGGATCCACGGGTACGGCACGCCACGGTGAAGCCGAGGCCGTGCTGAGCTTGCACCTCGAAGCCGATCGGTTTACCGCGATGGAAACCGATCGGTTTTCGATTCTCTGAAGGCAGTCATGACCACTCCGAAGGGCGCCAACGTCTTCGTCACCGGCGGCAGCCGCGGCATCGGCAAGGCGCTGGTGGAGGAGCTGTATGTGCGCGGTGCGGCCAAGGTCTACGCCAGGGCCCGCGACCCGCGCACCGTGACGCACCCCGACGCCGTCCCGGTGGCGCTGGAGGTCACCGACCCGGCCTCGGTCGCGGCAGCCGCCGCACAGGCACAGGAGGTCACCGTGCTGATCAACAACGCCGGTGCCTCGGTGGGCGCGTCCTTCCTCGACTCCCCTGTCGACGACGTACGCCGGGAGTATCGAGACCAACTTCTACGGCCCGCTGCTTCTCACCCGGGCCTTCGTGCCGGTCATCGAGCGCAACGGCGGTGGCCACCTCCTCAACGTGCACTCCGTGCTGTCGTGGATCGCGCTCGGCGGCTCCTACAGCGCCTCCAAGGCCGCACTGTGGTCGCAGACCAACTCCCTGCGCCTGGAACTGCAGCCGCGCGGCATCGCCGTCACCGGACTGCACGTCGGCTACGTCGACACCGTCCTGACGACAGGCGTCGACGCCCCCAAGTCCGACCCCCGACGAGTCATGCTGGAGGCCAAGCGCCGCGTGGCCTCCAGCGACGAGCCCGCCGTCCGTGTTGCCGCACACATCGGCTTCAGCAGTGCCACCAACTTCAGCAAGAACTTCCGGTCCCGAGCCGGACAGAGCCCGATCCAGTTCTGGAACGCGTCCCGACAGGTCCCACGTCTGCAAGGCGAGACCTGACGCTGCGGACGTGCGTCATGCGGATTCGGCTCCCGACCTGGCGGACTGCTTTCAGTCGTCGGCCCCTGCGGTGAGCTCCGTCCGCGTGTCCGGGCGAGGTCGCCGGGGCACACGGACGGACCGAGGGGCGGCCCGCTGAGGGCCGTCCCGACCCGTGTGCCGCAGCGGACGTGATCCGGCGTGGTGAAAGCGAGATCCCACTCGCCCGGCGAGGAACCTACTGGGACGCAAAGGGGCGTTCTGTTTTCGTGAACGCCCCTCAGATTCAGAACATCGTGTTGTCGTTGGCGGAAGTGGCCGGCACGTCCTGAAGCACGTCCCAGTGCTCTACGATCTTCCCGCCCTGTACCCGGAACAGGTCCACGACGGCCTGCCCGCGCTCGCCGGGCGCGTTCACGTAGTGACTGTGGACGGCGACCAGATCCCCCTCGGCGACAACGCGCTTGCGGGAGACGGTCAGCTCCGGGAACGCCCGGAAGTACGCCCCGAGCCCCTCCCGCGCGCCGGCCACACCATCCGCGATGCCGGGATTGTGCTGGTGGTACCCGGCGCTCCAGTACAGGTCGAGCGCGGACAGATCCTTGTCGACGATGAGCCGGTCGAATGCTTCGGTGACGAGCTTCTTGTTGGAGGCGGTGAGCCACCGCGGACCAGGTTGCCCGGTCCGCGGCCGGCTGACTGTGGAGAACATGTCGTTGCCGTTGACACTGCTGTCGGGGACGTTCTGCAGGGTGTCCCAATGCTCGGCGATCTTGCCCCCCTGGAACCGGAATATGTCGAACACGGCCGAGCCTCGGCTTCCCGGCGACAGTACGAGGTTGGAGTGCACCACGACGAGGTCGTTCTCGGAGATGACCCACTTGATGTCGTACTTGGCGTCGGGGAACTGCTGATGCAACCCGGCAGCGAAGTTCTTCAGCGCCTCGGGGCCGTCGGGCGCGAGGGGGTTGTGCTGGATGTAGTCGGCCCGCACGAACCTGTCCACGACCGCGGTGTCACCCCGCTCGAACGCCGCCTTGAGGACGCGTACGGCGACGGTCTTCTGGTGGTCGAGCCGGGTGCCGCCGTCGACGTGCCCGTAGGCGTGACCCGCGTTGACGGGGGGCGAGGCGAAGGCGGGTACGGTCGCGGCGCCCAGCAGGGCGGACGTGGCGACCGTGGCGACGAGGATGCGACGGGTGGCCATGCGCCTGCTGGACATGTGGGAAGTCACGATGTTCTCTCTCTCGGGACTTGGGCGGTTTTCTGGAAGGTCGCAGCGGACTCAGTTCTTGGGGCCGAACATGTAGGTGTTGGCGACGTCGATGAGGGCTGCGCCCTGGTAGGAGGGGTAGCGCTCGGTGATGGCCTTCTTGTAGGCGTCGCCGTCGTCACCGAGCAGCTCCCGGCCGGCGTTGACGTAGTCGGTGAGCTGGGCCCAGATGGCCGGGGTGGTCGGCTCGCCATGGCCGGGCAGGATGGTGTCGTACTCGGTCTCGGCTGCGAAGCGGTCGATGTTGGCCTGCCAGCCGTCGAAGTCCTTGTCCAGGAGCCACAGGTGGGTGCGGTTGTAGACCACGTCCTGAGCGATCAGGACACCCTCCTCGGGCAGCTTGATCACCAGGGTGGTGTGGATCTCGCCGCCGGTGACCTTCTCGAACACGAACGGGATGCCGTCGACGACCTCGGTGCCCGGGGTGATCTCCACGGTCGGAGTCATGTCGGCGAGCGGGATCGCGGCGCCGGTGGGCAGATCCGTCTTGGCACCCATGGCGACGATCTCCGCGGTGGTCTCCGGCAGCGCGTGCACGGGGACGCCGAAGCGGGCCGCGCCCTGGTAGTGGTCCGGATGCGCATGGCTGACGACGAGGCGGTCGAGCGGCTTGCCAAGGCTCTTGGCGTAGGCGACGACCTCGTCGGCGTAGGCCAGGAGGAACTGCGCGTCGACGGCGATGATCCGCGACGGCGTCTCGATCAGCTGGGTGGTGACGCCCAGGCCGTCCTCGGGCGAGACGTAGCTGTGGATGCGGACCTGGTCCTTGTCGATGACCGTGAGGGTGCCGTACATGACTGTGCTCCTGTCGGAATGGTGATGAGGGGATGCGGGGAGGGGCGGATCGCTGATGGCCGGCTCACGACCGACCATCGGCCGCAACGGACACAGCCGGCTTTTCGCTGGCTTTCCGCTCCACGGGCCCGCGCCCCTGGAACAGCTCCATACTGGGACGGAACCGGAGACCCTGCGAGGTACGCTGCGGTCTCGTGATGGTCCACAGGCGACAAGCGCAGCAGAAGCCCGGCCGGCGGGAGACGGGCCTGCCGAAGGTGGCTTTCCAGCCTCCGGCCGGAAGCCCGGCGGGCATGGAGGTCATGACCCTGGCCGACTTCCGCGACCGCATCCGGGACTGGCCTTGGCACATCGCCACCCCGCACCGGCAGGACTTCCACTCCCTGATGCTGGTCACCGCCGGCACCCTGCGCCACCGCGTCGACTTCACGGGGTACGTACTGCCGCCCGGTTCCTGGCTGTGGATCCGGCCCGGCCAGGTGCACCAGTGGCAGAACCCTGAGCAGGCCGAGGCGATCCTGGTCTTCTTCCAGGAGGACTTCGTCGCGCCCGAGACTGCGGAACTGGCCGGACTCGGCACCGGCACCGCCCCGATGCCCTTGTACAGACCCGATCCTTCGGATGCCCCCGTGCTGGCAGCTGCGGCCGAGCAACTGGCCGCGGAGTTCTCCCAGTGGGACCGCCACCCGCTGCCCGTGCACACCGCCCTGCTGCACCGCCTGCTCGACGTCGTACTCCTGCGCCTCGCCCACCTGCAGCAGCACGGCCAGGCTGCGGAGTCGGCCCCCGAGCCCTTCCTGCGCTTTCGCGACGCTGTCGAACGAGGTTTCTCCCGCACCCATCGCATCGACGACTACGCCCGCGAACTCGGCTACACCACCCGCACCCTCACCCGCGCCACCCAGACCGCCGCGGGTCTCAGCGCCAAGGACTACCTCGACCAGCGCCTCACCCTGGAGGCCAAGCGACTCCTCGCCCACGGCACCGAACCCGCCTCCACCATCGCAGCCCACCTCGGCTTCACCAGCGCCACCCACTTCGGCAAGTTCTTCCAACGCCACACCGGCCAGACCCCCCTGGCCTTCCGAGCCTCCCAACGTGCGTCACCGCCTGCCTAGCCGCCCACGCCACCTGACCGCCTGAACGAGTTCTGCGAGGGCTGCTTTGGGCGCCGGCCCGTTGGAGTCACGAGCTACACGCTCCATCCCTCGGGCCAAAAGCCTGACTGTGCCAATCGCGTCGGCTCGAAAGGGGGGCGCGTCGAACCCGGTCGCAGCAGTTCGCCCTTGCCGATGAGCGCGGTCGAGTAGTCCGCCGCCTTCAACAGGCAGGCGCCGTGGGGTGGTTGGGGTCAAGCACCTGGGACTTGTCGCCGACGGGCCCGAGTACGCGTCGGGGAAACGCACACCCTCACGGGCGAGGCGGTCCAGGTTGGGGGGTCTTGATGTGCGGTGCACCGTACGACTACAGGTCGGCCCAGCCGAGGTCGTCGCCGAGGACGACCGGTAGGTTCGCCGACGGCCGTGCCCTGCGCCCGCGCGGGGCCGGAAGGGCTTCTCCTCGTGGCGCCGGAGGTGATCGTGCCGGACGCGGCTGTGTCTGTCCCGGTCGCGCCCGAGGCAACCGCAGCCGGTCCGGCCTAGGTGGTCAGGGCGTCACCGCCGACGAACCCACCCAACAGCCGCCGGGCGATGCCGTCACGGGCGTCGGCGGGCGTGACGGCCTCGGAGGACACGGAGGAGGTATCAGGTATACGCGGTGTACGGGACAATGAGTGTTCCTCAAGAACGTAGGTGGAGCGCGCGAGGGCAGGTGCCGTCAGTGCGAGCGGACGCGCAAGTACGGAGGTGCGCGCGGCACGAAGCAGGAGGAGCCTGCGAAAGGCCAGAAAAACGAGAGAGACCTGCGGGATCAGCGACAGATGGCGCTGGGCTGCCGGCACAGATCGACATGGCGCCGCTCCACCAGCGCGGAGGACGCGCACGGGTGATCAGCGGAAGCATTCATGATCAAGACTTTGGCCATGGGGCACTCGGGGTGTCAAGGGGGCGTCCTCGCCGTGAGCGAGCAGATGTCTGTGTCCGCCGGTGACATGCGCAGAGACGCGCTGGAGGGCCTGATCTTATGGGCCGAGGCATGGGATCCGCTGCTCCCGCATTCCGACGGGGCGTACCTGGGCTTCGAGACGAGGACCGACGGGGAGATCTTCGAACGCGTCTACCCAGGTACCGCCGGCAACCGGGTGCCGGCGGTACCTGGGTGCGCGACCTCCGGCGCACCTACGCCAGCGACGGCGTCCTCCGTCCCCTGCAGATCGATATCCCCGCCGCCCAGCCGTAGCCGACCGTGCATTTGCTTTGAGCGCCGTGTTCGCGCCGGCTGGTGCTCGTGTGCACGGGGCCCTTCAACTAACGGTGGTCCGGAGCAGGTCAGTGGCCAGACCGGCTCGAGCGCATCTGCCACTGGGTCATCGCGCCGAAGGCCAGAACGTTGGCTCGGCGGGTGGTGAAGCGCGAAGTCAGGGTCATCACCCAGTTGAAGGTGCCGGAGACGACGCTGGGCGGAGGGTTGCGCCGGTCCAGCGTGCGCAGTGCGGTGGTGACCACCTGGCGCGGGGTCTGCAGCCGGACACCGCGGGCCATGTCGTCGGAGCCGGCCGTGTCGAAGAACTCGGTGCGGGTCGGGCCCGGGGAGAGGGCGAGCACGCGCAGGCCTGTTCCTCGGGATTCCTGCCACAGCGCCTCCGTGAAATTCAGCACGAAGGCCTTGGTCGCCCCGTAGACGGCGGCGTTCGGCCACGGCTGGTACCCGAGGGAGCTGGCGACGTTGACCAGGACACCGGTCAGCTGGCCGATGAAGGCCCTGGTGACGTCGACCAGACTGGCCACGTTCAGGCCGATCTCCTGCTGGACCCGTGCCGGGTCCTCCCGGCGGAACGGGCTGTGGGTGCCGAAGCCGGCGTTGTTGACGAGGCTGGTGACGGCGATCCCGCGCCGGGCCACCTCCTTGGCCAGTGCTTCGCCCGCGGCCGGCACGGTGAGGTCGAAAGGCACCACCGTGGCCGTGATCTGGTGCTTCGCCGACAACTCGTCGGCCAGGGCCTGAAGCCGGTCCGCGCGGCGGGCGACCAGCACGAGGTCCGAGCCGCGCTCGGCGAACTGGCGGGCGAACTCCGCGCCGAGTCCGGCACTCGCCCCGGTGATCAATGTGGTCTGAGTGCGGTAGTCGATCTTGTTCATGGGGTGGTCGGGGACAGGGTGCCCTCGCGGGTTACCTCCTCCCCTGCTCCTTTCAATCCTTGCGACGGTCGGCGACCGTCATCTAGTGCTCATCTGTTGCCGAGGCAGGCTCGGAGCCCGCCTCGGCGAGGGTCGTGACGTTGGGGATGCCCCCGGTGACGACGTCGGCGCCTCATGTCCGGACCTCGGCCGCGCGGTCGTCCTCGCGGCGGATCAGGACGCGGACCGGCACGTTCTGGGCGCGCAGCCGCTCGGTGGCGAGGCGGCCTATGCCGTCGGCGCCGGTGACGAGAACGAGGTCGTGATCAGCCGTCGCTGCCTTCTTGCGGAGGTGTGCGCCTCGGCCAGGCCCGCGCCGCCGCACGGGCGGTAGTGCGTCCTGGTGTTCGACGCCGCGCGGGGTGAACACCCTTTCCGCCGGTCCTCTGATCGGTCTCGCCGAACGGGCGCGGCCGCGCCTGTGGGAGGACGCTGAGGGGCGACGGGCGATGGTGCTGCTTCCTCTTACCGGAGCAGGAAGTCGAGGAGGGTTTCGGTGCGCTTGCCGAAGGGGGCGCGCAGCAGGCGGGTGGCGTTCCAGCGTCCTTGTACATAGACACCCTTGGGGTGGCTGAGGGTGCGGAAGCCTTCGATGCCGTGGTACTTGCCCATCCCGCTGGCGCCGACGCCGCCGAAGGGGAGGTCGTCCTGCGCGACGTGCATGATGGTGCCGTTGACGGTGACGTTGCCGGAGGTCGTGCGGTTGAGGACCTTGCGCCGGTCGGGGCCGTTGTCGCCGAAGTAGTAGAGCGCCAGCGGCCGCGGTCGTGCGTTGACGTAGGTGATGGCGTCGTCGATGTCGCGGTACCCGAAGATCGGCAGGATGGGGCCGAATATCTCCTCGTGGGCGATGCGCATGTCGTCGGTGACGCCGAGCACGACGGTCGGTGCGAGGGTGTGCGGACGGCGGGCCGCGTCGCCCGGCCGGTGTCCGACCTCGATGATCCGCGCCCCGTGAGCGCGGGCGTCCTCTATCAGGCCGGTGAGGATCTTGTACTGCTTGTCGTCGATGATCGAGGTGTAGTCGTCGCTGGTGGGGCCGTCGGGGTAGGCGGCTTTCACCAGTCGGTCGTAGGCGGCGATGAAGGCGGCGATCTCGGATTCGTGCACCAGGGCGTAGTCGGGGGCGATGCAGGTCTGCCCGCCGCTGAGAAGCTTGCCGAAGACGATGTCGGACACGGCCTGGTCCCGGACGTGTCCCTTGGCCACGATGGTCGGAGATTTGCCGCCGAGTTCCAGCGTGACGGGGACGAGGTTGTCGCTGGCCGCCTTCATCACCGCGCGCCCGACCTCGGTGCTGCCGGTGAAGACGAGATGGTCGAACGGCAGGGAGGAGAACGCGGCGCCGTCGCCGCTGACGATCGTGACCTGCTCCGGCGGGAAGAGTTCGCTGAGCATCGACGCGAGCACCGCGTTCGTCGCCGGGGTCAGCTTCGACGGCTTGAGCATGACGCGGTTGCCGGCGGCGATCGCGGTGACGACGGGCATGAGCGACAGGTTTACCGGATAGTTCCACGGCGAGATGACGCCGACCACGCCGAGCGGCTGGTATTCGATGCGGTTGCTGCCGAAACGCAGCAGCAGCTCGATGTGGCGGCGGGTCGGGCGCATGAACCGACGAAGGTTGCGGTGCAGGTAGTCGATGCCCTGCACGACGCCCACGACTTCCATCAGCGCGCTCTCGTGCTGCGAGCGATGTCCGAAGTCGGCGTTGATCGCCTCCTCGATGTCGCCACGCCGGGCGATCAGCGCCGCCTTGAACCGGGTCAGATCGCGGCGCCGCGCCTGAAGTGAGGGCGCTCCGTCGCGGAGGTAGGCGGCGCGCTGGGTTTGGAGTATGTGGTGGAAGCGCTCCGCGTCGGTGGGCTGTGTGGTGACGTCGGTGCTGGTCATGATCGTGTTCCTTGGCTGATGGTGAGGGAGCTGTTGGTGAGGGCGACGGGGTGCTGCGGGCGCTGGCGGCGGTCCATCCAGCCCATGAGCCGGACCATCGAGCGACGCGACAGGAGCCTTCCGAGGAGAGCGACTGACCGGCCGTTGGTGACCACCGACGGGGGCGCGGACCGGCGGTCGAGCGTGTCGAGGGCCATCGTGACGACCTGCTCGGGGGTTGCCCGCTTCGTGCCGTAGTCGGCGGAGCTGCCGGCGACGTCGTAGAACTCGGTCCGGGTGGCGCCGGGGCACACGGCCAGCACGCGCAGGCCGGTGCCGCGCGTCTCCTCCCACAGCGATTCGGTGAAGTTGAGGACGAATGCCTTGGTGGCGCCGTAGGCGCTCATGTAGGGGGTCGGCTGGAAGCCCAGCAGACTCGCGACATTGATCAGGACGCCGGTGCCGACGGAGGACAGCGGGCCTATGTAGGCGCGGCTGAGGTCGACCAGCGCGCTGACGTTCAGCGCGATCATGCTTTGCAGGCGGTCGGGGTCCTCGTCGGTGAACGCGTCGTGGGTGCCGAAGCCGGCGTTGTTGACCAGCCCGGTGGCGTGGATGCCGCGGGACTCGAGTTCGGCGCGCAGCGTGCGGCCGGCGTCGGGCCGGCCGAGGTCGCGGGCGACGGCGGTCACCGTGACTCCGTGGGCGCGGGTGAGTTCGGCGGCCAGGCTCTCGAGCCGGTCCGCCCGGCGGGCCACGAGCACGAGGTTCGCGCCGCGGCGGGCCAGCTGGCGGGCGAATTCGGCGCCGAGGCCGGAGCTGGCACCGGTGACGATGACGGTCTGGCGGTGGTAGTCGATGTCGCTCATGGCATTCACTCTACGCACGCTTTTGCACTGAGTGCAAGTAGATGCATCGAGTGACACGAAGTACCATCGGTGCATGAATCAGAAACCGGCCCCTATCCGGGAACAGACCCGATCCGTGGTCCGATCACTGCTGGCCCGTACCGCCATCGAGCTCTTCGGCGCCAAGGGCTTCGACAACACGACCCTCGATGAGGTCGCCGCCGCCGCGGGCGTCTCCCGGCGGACCCTGTTCAACTACTTCCGCAACAAGGAAGACCTCGCGCTCAGCGGCCTGGACGAACAGGGCGAACTGATCGCCGCGCGCCTCGCCGAGCGCCCTGCCGACGAGGACGCCTGGACGGCGCTGCGCGCGGCGTTCCAGGTGCTCGAGGAGATCGACATAACAGCCGAAGGGCGCCTGGAGTTCATCACGCTGCTGTTCGGCAACGACTCCCTGCGGGCCGGACACACCGAGAAGCAAGGCCGCTGGCAAGACCTGTTCGCTCCGCTGATCGAGCCGCGACTGCCCGAATCCGACCGCCGCACCCTGCAAGCCCGCGCGATCGCAGCCGCAGCGATCGTCTGCCTGCAGGCAGCCAACGAGGAATGGGTGCGCCTGGGCGGCCAGGTCGACATGTTCGACCTGTACGACAGTGCTGTGCAGGCCGTCCGCCGCCCGACCTGAAACCGGCCGCATCCAGCCTCCCCACGCTCCCCGGCGTGGGGACACGGGCCCGAACCGCGCAACCGCGCCCAGCAGGACCGGACAATCCGGCCACCGTGAGCCGCGCAGCCAGAGGCCAGCCCTGAGCGGGTAGCCGCAGCGGCCGGTAGCCGTCGGCACCGAGTTGGGCCGGCTCACCGCCAATGTCCGTCATGTGGGTGCCGTAAAAGTTGACGTCGGCGTGGTGGCTGGGCCAGATGTGTGCAGCCTCCACCCGGCCGGAATGGTGGATGCCCTGCACCTGCTTTCGGCAGCCGGCCGTTCGCATGAGCTTGCACAGCCGGGTCCGGCGCGGCTTCGCGGTGATCATGCCACTGGGTGACCGGGGCCCGGCAGTCCAGACGGCCGCCGCGAGTTGCCGCGCGAGGGAGTGTCCGGGCGAGGGAGATCGCGCGGCATCCGGGGTGGCCACCGTCTACGATGTCGCGGGAACCACAGCTGACCTCGCGGCACAGCACTCGCCTCGCACTCGGCGAAGGGCACGTAGCGGCCCGAGGACGGATTCAGGCTGATCAGTGACCATGCTGTCAGACTCGCGGAACCAGCGAGTGCCCAGTACCTCCGCGTCGCCCGATCACCTCTCCAGCACGACAGCGAGGCCTTGACCGACGCCGATACAGATGGCCACGACTGCGATGCCGCTGCCCCGGCGGGTGAGTTCGTGGGCCGCGCGACCGATGATGCGCCCTCCGGACGCTCCGAGCGGGTGCCCCATCGCGATCGCACCGCCGTACGCGTTCGCCTTCTGCGGGTCGAGGTCTCTCCACAGCCGCAAACAGGCGAGCGACTGCGCTGCGAATGCATCATTCAGCTCGACCAGGTCGACGTCGGCCCATGCGCGCCCGGCACGGGCGAGTGCGCGGTTGGCCGCCTCGACGGGAGCGACTCCGAAGACGTCGGGATCGTTGCCGAACGCCGCGCGGCCGGCGATGCGGGCGCCCGGCCCCACAGTCACCGCGCGATGCCTCGCCCTCGCAGAGACGTGCAGCGCACGGCGTCGCCATTAGGGTCTCCTCGCGGCGATCCCGTTCTCCTCGCCAATGAAGACTGGAGCTAATAAGCTATGCCTATGTCTGAACTCGCGAGCGAACGCTACACCGACCGCATCGCCACCGGACCGCTCATCCTCGTCCAGGAGGTCCTGAACACCCGCGCCGCCGGCAAGCCCGTCCTCGAGGACCTGCTCTCGACGCCGCAATCTGCGACGTCATGGCTCGCCGGCGCGCTGGACGAATGGAGCCGGCGTACCGGGACGGAGGCGCCCGCGATCGAGGTCGATGAACCGGGGCTGGTGCGGCTTCAGCAGCTACGCGCGTCGCTGCAGATGACGGTGTCGGGGACCGTGCGCGACGCTCCGGTCCGATCCGCGCCGAAGGGGGTGAGCGGCGCGCTCGAGGTGCGGATCGACGCAGATGGCGCCTTTTCGCTGACGCCGCGCGGCAAGGGTGTCGGATGGGCCGTCGCGGCCGTGCTCAACGAGATCACGAACGCCCGACTGACGGGTACGTGGCGTCGTCTGAAGATGTGCCGCAACCGGGTCTGCTCGGTCGCGTTCTATGACGGCACGAACCCCAACAACGGCGCCTGGCACGACGTGCGCATCTGCGGCAACGCCGTGAACCTTCGGGCCTCGCGGCAGCGTCGGGCGGCCGCGCGCGCGTAGCGCGCCGCGGGCCGCCGGACCGACGCGCCGCTCAGCCTTTCGCCGCCCGGCAGGAGCCCCACAACGCACCGGGATTGATGCGTGACGGGTGGCGCTCCAGCATGTAGTCGTAGAGTTCGAGGGTGCTGCCGGTGCGGCGCACCCCGCTGTTGAAGTCAAGGATGTAGCGGCGGGTCTCCTCGATGTGGCGGGGATCGTCATCGGCGGTCTGGTCCTTGTGGCCCGCGACGATCGCGGTCGGCGCCAACGCCTCGACAGTGTCGAGAGCCCTCAGCCACTCGGCTCGCCCTTCCGCGTCCGATGCCGCGAGCATGAGGTGCACGTTGTTGTAGATCACGTCGCCTGCGACGACCAGGTCCAGGTCGGGCACGTGCAGGCAGGTGGTGTTGTCGCTGTCGGTGTGTCCCAGGCGGACCGGGCGGACCTCCGCCCCGCCCACGGTCAGGACCTCGCCCTCGAGCGGTTCGGCGAGCACCAGCTGCTCAGGGATCTGCTCGGGGAACCAGGCGCGCCAGACCGCCTTGAGGACCTCGGGCGAGGACTGGTGGGCCATGTCCTCGACGACCTCGGGCAGCGCGTAGGCCCGAGCACCGGGGTACTGCTGCAGCACGGCTCCGAGACCGAACCAGTGGTCCCCGTGGCCGTGCGTGACGTACACGCTCGTCACCGGAGCGCCACGCTCACTGAGCCACTGCAGCAGGCCCTCCGACTGCGCGATCGTGAAGAGCGGATCCACCAGCAGCGCCTCGCCCTCGTTCGAGATGAGGATGCTCGACGTCGGGGACCAGGAACGCTCGCTCTGATCGGGCGGCACGTCGGAGTTGGTGGTCGGCATGCCGTCCGCGACATGCACGGCGTAGGTCAAGGCGTTCGACGTCATGGGTGGACTCCCGGATTCTCGGGTGGGCGCTTCCGCTGCGGGCCGGAACGCGGAGTGCCGAGCGATGTCATTGACGTAAGCATAGCCCCTATGCTTACGTCATACTGCTCGCGTCGGCCGAGAATCTCGAGAGCCGCTGGCTTTCGGTTCGTCGCCGCGGGAGAGCGATCGTCAAAGGAGACACGAGATGAACAGCCCAGCGACGCAGGCGCCTACCGCGGTGCTCGTCCACGGATACCTGGACGACGGCGCCATCTGGAACAGCGTCCGCACCGTCCTCGACGAGCGGTCGATCCGCTCGATCGCGTTCGAGCTCGCCGGCATGGGTGCGCGCGCCTCGGATCAAGGGCCGTTCACGCTCGCCCGCTGGGCCGATGACCTCGAGAGCGTCGTGCGCGCGACGGAGGGCCCCGTCGTGCTCGTCGGCCACAGCATGGGAAGCCAGATCGCCGAGCTCGTCGCCGCCCGTCTGGCCGAGCAGGTGCGCTCCCTCGTCCTGGTCAATCCGATCCCGCTGGCCGGCATTCACCTTCCGCCGGAGCAGATCGCCCCCTTCCAGGCACCCGATCTCGGACTCGACGCGCAGCGCGCCTTCCGCGGTGCGCTCGCCACCGCGTTCCCGGCCGAGGAGAATGACCGGCTCGCCAAGGTGGCCCTGCACGTCGCCCCGTCGACGATCGCCGACACGGCGACGGCGTGGAACATCGGCCACCCGGACGGACAGCAGCCCAGCAAGTTCCCCGGGAGCGTCACCGTCCTGCGCGGCGAGAACGACCCCTTCGTCACGGAAGAGATCGTCTCCGCGTATGTCGCGCCCCGCTTCCTCGGCGCCGCCACGCAGACGATCGCCGACGCGGGTCACTGGGCGCACGCCGAGAACCCGACCGCGGTCGCCGCCGTCATCACCACGGTCGCCGAGGAGATCGCGTCGAACTCCGCCGACGGCCGCCCGGCCGAGGCCTGGACGGCCGCGTTCGAGCAGCGCACCGAGGATGCCTTCTCGGCGGCGCTCTCTCCGAACGTGCGGATGGAGGCCAGCGCGCTCGCCAAGCCGGTCGAGCGCAAGGAGCACGTCGAGGCCCTCATGGCTGCGGTGAGCTCCGTGTACGAGCGGCTCGAGTTCGTCCGGAAGGCGCAGGACGGCCCGCGGACCTATCTGGAGTGGGAGGCCGCCGCGTTCGGTGGCTTCGAGATGAAGGGGATCACGATCCTCACACGTGATGACGCAGGACTCATCACGGAGATCGCCATTCACCACCGGCCCATCGGCGCCGTGGTGCAGATCAACGCGAAGGTCGGGGGACCCCTCGTCGAGGCCGGCCTCGTCCCCGCCGAGTACTTCAACTTCACGGAAGGCGAATGACCATGACAGAACGCATCGACGTGGAGTTCACGGCGGACGGGGGCGTGACGCTGCGCGGCTGGCTCTACCTGCCGGACGCCGAGGGCCCGCGCCCCGCGATCACGATGGCGCACGGATTCGGCGCCAACCGGGAGATGGGTCTCGACCCGTACGCGCGTAAATTCGCCGACGCCGGGTTCGTGGTGCTCATCCACGATCACCGCACGTTCGGCGCCAGCGACGGCGAGCCCCGCAACGACGTCGACCCGTGGCGTCAGATCGCGGACTGGCGCCGCGCGATCAGCTTCCTGGAGGCCCGCCCGGAGGTCGACGCGGACCGCATCGGGGTGTGGGGTTCGAGCTTCGCGGGCGGTCACGCGATCGTGCTCGGGGCGACCGAGGTGCGGATCAAGTGCGTGGTGTCGCAGGTGCCCACCATCAGCGGATTCGAGCAGTGGCAGCGCAAGGTCCCGCCGGAGCGCATCGCCGCCTTCGAACGCGCCCAGGCCGACGAAGAACGCGCCCTGGCCGCCGGCGGTGAACTGCGGTACCAGACCTCCATCGGCGACGATCCCACCGACCCGGCCCTGTACAGCAGCCCGGACGCAGTGCGCTTCTACCGTGACCTGGTTCCGCCGGGCCGCGAGAACAACACGGTGACGATGCGCTCCAGCCGGGCTGCGCGGCTGTACGAGCCGGGCGGGTGGATCGCCCGCGTCTCACCGAAGCCGCTCATGATGATCGTCGAGACCGGCGAGACGGTGATCCCGACCGACCTCCAACTGGCCACTTTCGAGCGGGCGTTGGCGCCGAAGGAGCTGGTGCTGCTGCCCGGCGGCCACTTCGACGCCTACAAGGTGCACTTCGAGGAATCCAGCGGCGCTGCGCTGTCCTGGTTCCAAACGCACCTCGACAAGGCCCTGGCCCCAACCGGCTCATGAGACGGAGGCGGTTCCGGCTGCCGCTGGAACCGCCTACCCGCGCCGACGCGATACGTCGACGAATCAGGCGGTACGGGAGGAGCGAAGCCGCTGCTCGGTCCAGTAGCGCCGCCGTCCAGTGCTGCAGTCTGGACTGGCAGCCCGGCCGTCGGCCGACAGCAGATCTCACGGGACATTTCGTCAACCATGCTGCTGCCCCTGTCAGTCGCGGGTGATCAACGGGTCCCCTCCGTACCCGGTCAGGGGTCCGTCGCATGGCCTTCCGGAGCGTTTCGGCAAGTGGAAGACGGTGCACGAAGGCACAGACGCTGGTCTGCCGAGGGCACCTGGGCATGGTGGGCGTGCGCTCGGCCTCCTGCCGTGCCCACCAGCTCGCCGCCGGCGTGCGCAGGAAGCCCACGCACCACCCCGGACCGTATCAGCGCGGCCGTAGCGAACTCGTCCGCAGCACTCGACGGTAACTGCGCAGGCCCCGGATCAACCACACTCTCCCAGAGCCGAAGCGCGCAAGTTCGAACGCTGGCAGCGGCGGCCGCCGCGCCGGCTCAGACAGGAGCCGGTACGAGCGCCGCAATCAGGCCGAGCGGCGACAAGCCGTGCGGTGGCCGCTTCTCCATGCCGCATCGGCTCAACTGTGCACGGTCGTCGCCGGTCGCACGACGTACTGGCGCAGGTACAGGTCGCGGTAGGTGACAGGGCCGCGGGGGCCCGGGACGCGGTCGAGGTTGATGCCGGTTTCCGGCAGGCGCAGGAGCTTGAAGCCGTCGAGGAGGCGTGTGGTGGAGTTCCAGAAGACGCCTGATCCACCGTAGGCGTCCATGAAACGGGCTGCGGTGTCCGGGTCGTGGGTGGCGATGGCGGCGGCCAGCCCGGAGGTCTCCTCGTTGGCGATCCGTGCGGCTTGGACCGGGCCGTCCGCCTCGTCGATCGTCACCGTCGCCGCGTGCTCGGGGTCCAGGGACCACTCGTAGCCGCGCGCGTGGGCGTGCGGCGGCAGCGATGCCGTGATGCCGAGGTCTTCGAGGGTCTTCAGAATGCCCGGCAGCAGCGTGGCGTGGACAGCCCGGTCGATGAGGAGCAGATTGAGCCGGTTGCAGACGCCCAGCCGGTCCAGGCCGCTGGTGACCAGTTTGTGCACCAGCTCCTCGTCGGCGTCCCGGGCCACGTAGAGCACTCCGCCGCCGTCCGCGTGGGCCAGCGTGCGCACACCGTGGCGGGCGGCCTCGCGGCCGAGTTCCCGGGTGCTGTCGCCACTGCCGCGCAGGATGACCAGGGGAACGGTCTCGGGCAGCGACACCAATGCGTACGCCGCCGCCCGGTCCTCGCTCGGCACCAGCTGGATGGCGTCCGGGTCCAGTCCCGCGTCGGTGAGAGCCGGCGTGATCACGTGCGTGACCAAGGCCTGGGAGGAGCGAAGGGCCGCCGAACCGGTGCGCAGCACACCGCCGTTGCGGGACTTGAGGAACTGGGAGGCGACGTCGATTGTCACATTCGGACGCGCCTCGAAGTTCGCACCGATGACACCCACCGGTCGGCGCCGCTCCAGCAGGACCAGGCCGTCGGGACGCTCCTCGAGGACGCTGTCCCGCGGCTCGTGCGGCACGTCCGCCAGCGCACGCAACGCCGCGGCCATGTCCTCAAGTCGCGGGCCGGTCAGCCGCAGGCGATCCTGCAGTGCCTCCGACATCCCGCTCGAGGCGGCCGACCGCAGGTCGTCCTGATTCGCCGCCGTCAGCACGTCGCGTGCCGTGTGCAGCCGATCCGCCATGGCCCGCAGCGCGGTGTCGACCTCCCCGTCCGACGCCCGGACCAAGGCCGCCGCGCCCTGCATCGCCCGGACCGCGCAGGCGCGAACCGCCTCCTGGACGGAGCGGGGAACACTCATCTCGTTCCTGCTCACTTCGGTCCCTTCGTGGTCCAAGCGCGATATGCGACAAACAGCGACAGGAGGATTGTTCAACAACCTTAGAGCACGAGCACTGCAAACCGCCCGGTTTCCTCGGGCCGACTCAAAGGAGTGACCGGGAGCACGTCGACCGCGCCCTCATGCTCGGCGCCGGTCCGGCTCACGTGATGCGTCGCAGGATGCGGTCCTTGCGGCGGGTGTAGGGCGGATAGGTCACGCGCAGCGTGTCGGCCTGGAGCGGCTTGTCGAGGACGGACTTGATGTGACTGAAGGTGTCCAGGGAGTACGAGCCGTGGTAACGGCCCATGCCGCTCTCACCGACGCCGCCGAAGGGCAGTCCGGGCACGCCGAGATGGGCGGTCGGAACACCGAAGGCCAGGCCGCCGGATGAGGTCTCCGCGACCAGACGCCGCTTGGAGCGCTTGGACGCGGTGAAGGCGTACAGGGCCAGCGGCTTGTCCCGGCCGGTGATGAAAGCGATCGCTGCGTCCAGGTCGGGGACCCGCACGATGGGCAGGATGGGGCCGAAGATCTCCTCGCGCATCACCGGAGAGTCGGGGTCGACGTCAGCCAGCACGGTCGGCGCGATGTAGCGGGCGTCGCGGTCGTGGTCGCCGCCCACGACGGTCCGGCCGTCGTTCAGCAGGCCGGCCAGCCGGTCGAAGTGGCGTTCGTTGATGATGTTGCCGTAGTCGCTGCTGCGGGCCGGATCGGTGCCGTACATCTCGCGGATCGCATCGCGCAGGTGCGCCTCGATCTCGGTGCCCGCCTCGCCTATCGCCAGGACGTAGTCGGGTGCGACGCAGGTCTGGCCCGCGTTCATGAACTTGCCCCAGGCGATGCGGCGGGCGGCCGTCGCGAGGTCGGCGCCGGGTTCGACGACGGCAGGGCTCTTGCCGCCCAGCTCCAGGGTGACCGGGGTGAGATGACGGGCCGCGGCGGCCATGACGATACGTCCGACCGTGCCGTTGCCGGTGTAGAAGATGTGGTCGAAGCGCTGCTGGAGCAGGGCGGTCGTCTCCGGCACGCCGCCCTCGACGACGGCCACGGCCTGCGGGTCCAGGACCCGCGGCAGCCAGTGGGCGAGCACGGCCGAGGTCGCGGGGGCGACCTCGCTGGGCTTGAGGACGACGCTGTTGCCGGCGGCCAGCGCCCCGATGACCGGTGCCAGCGCCAGATTGACCGGGTAGTTCCACGGGCTGATGACCAGCACGACGCCCAGCGGCTCACGCACGGTCCAGGCCCGGGACGGCATCAGCGACAGGGGCACGGAGACCCTGCCCGGGCGCAGCCACCGGTCGAGATGGCGCAGGGCGTGGTCGATCTCCTTGACGAGGAAGCCGATCTCCATCATGTGCGCCTCGGTCGCGCTCTTGCCGAGGTCGGTCTGCAACGCCTGCGCGAACACGTCCTCATGCTCCGCGAGCAGACGTCTCAGAGCCTGCAGCTGCTGCTTGCGCCAGGCGACGGGCTTGGTGCGGCCGGTGTTGAACGTGGCACGCAGTCGCGCGACGGTCTCCGCCGCAGGGGTCGCCTTGACAGTGATGCCCGGCTGACCGCCGGTGGGTGCGTTGGTGGTCACGTCCAGAAGCATATACGAAACGAAATATTTTCGTTTCGTTTGCTTGTATACTCAACCGTGTGACTTATCCCACTCTTGCTCACCGTTTCGTACGACAGCCCGACCATCTGGTGTGCTTTGCCGCCCATGCGTCCCGCCGGATCTCTCCGGGAGCTGTCCGATGACCGGGGCGCAGGCACGCCGGGGGCGCCCCCGCGACGCCTCCCGAGACCGCGCACTGCTGGAGGCGACCCTGGCGGTCCTGACCGAGAGCGGCTACCGCGCACTCACCACCGCCGCCGTCGCGGCCCGCGCCGGAGTGTCCACCGCCACCCTCTACCGCCGCTGGCCCTCCAAAGAGGACATGGTCGTCGACGCCGCCGCCGCCTGTGTCCAGGAACTCACCACGCCCACCGACACGGGCACACTCGAAGGCGACCTCCGCGCCCTGCTCCGGGACAAGGCGGCTTCCCTGACCGGGAAGGAAGGGGGGGTGCTGCAGACCCTGATCGGCGAGGCCCGGCACAACACCCCGCTGGCCGAGGCCCTCACGAACACGTTCGTGCTGCCCATGCGCCGGCGCATCGAGGAGATCACGCAACGTGCGGCGGAGCGAGGCGAGATCCCGCCCGTGGAGCACGCCGACCTGCTCGGCGACCTGGTCCTCGGCCCCATGGTCAGCAGGTTCTTCCTCACCCCCCTGCCGCCGGACCAGGTGGACGCGGCAACTGCGGCGGAGACTGCCGACCGCCTCCTGCCCTTTCTCCTGCGCGCCGTCGGGCACAAAGGGCACGCCTGAGCGAAGGTGGCCCCCGAACGCGTCCGAGAAGGGCAGGTTCACCGGGCCGCCTTTCGCGCAGCGGCGCCGCCTGCGGCGGACCATGACCCGGAAGACGGCCCGGGGCCACCGAGATCGGTGTCCGACGGCGCCGCGCACCTCGGAGCGTCGGGCGTCGGGCTTCGGGCGGGGCAAAGGACCTTGTCGCTGCCCACGACTGACGGCTGCGCTCAAAGCTCCCGTTCATGTGGCCTCGCAGAGCAGCACGGGTACGAGGAAGAGGACGGGACAGTGCCCTCTGACCGGTCGGGGCGGGGGTCAGCTGTTCAGGAAGCCCAGGATGTGGTCGGCGACGGTCTTGGGCTGCTCGAGGTGCAGGAAGTGCCCTGCGCCGGGCACCACGACGCGTTCGAAGCCGCTCGTGAACACGGCTTCCATGCCGTCGCTCAACTCCACGGATATGCAGTTGTCGTCGGCCCCGTGGAGGTAGAGGGACGGGACGGTGATGGCACCGCTGGCCCGGGCTTCCGCGGCCCTGGTCGCCTCGTCCGCGGGGGGCGTGAACAACTGGCGGTAGTAGCCCAGGGTCTCGGTCAGAACTCCTGGCGCACGGAGGGTCTCCTTGAGCGCGGCCCGCTCCGCGTCCGGCAGCTCGTAGCCGGGGGACCATTCCCGCCAGAGCCGGTCGATGAAGGCGAAGTCGTCGAACTCGACGGCCGCCTCCGCCATGGCCGTCTGGAAGAAGAACATGTACCAGCTGCGTCGCTGCTGGTCGCCGTCGGTGAGCCAAGCGGTTCGCACTTGCGGGCCGTAAGGAACCGCCATGCCGACAAGCTTGCGGACACGCGTCGCGCCGAGGCTGGCCGCCGCGTACGCCGCCCGGGCACCGAGGTCGTGACCGATGAGATCCGCCTGCTCGCGCCCGAGCGCTTCGATCAGGGTGAGGACGTCCTGGCCGGTCGCGGACGCGCGATAGGAACCGTCGGGTGCCGCGCCACCGGGCCAGTATCCGCGCTGTGCGGGTGCTACCGCCCAATACCCTTCCTGTGCGAGGCGGTCGAGAAGTCCTGCCCAGCTGGCGGCGTGGTCGGGAAACCCGTGGAGGCACAGAACGAGTGGCCCGCTGCCGGCCTCGAGAATCGGAACCTCCAGCCTGCCGACCTGAACCGTCCGATGACGGACACGATCGGCCGCGTGGGACGTGCCGGTCGAGGAGCCCTCGACAAACGGCGGTCGCTGGGTCACCTGTGTCATGCGTTCGACCTCCAAGCCGCCCTGGCGGCGGCGCGGTCCTGCAGGCCCGGACCGAGTAGTGGGTTGCGTGTTCTGCTCCAGCCGAAAGAGCGGCTGTCCGGCGGGCATTGCTCGCGCCCGACGGCCGGTACCGAACGGGTTCGCTGGCACCGGCGCCAGCACCCCCTCCCCCGCGCTCGAGGATCTGCACTGGATGCAATGAGCGTAAGTCTTTTGATTATGTTGCTCAAGTAGCTCTTGGGATGAGCAAATAGATCACAGTTGTTTCAGCGGGCACCCGGCCGTCGGACGACTGCCGCTGGACCGGACACGATCGGGACCTTCTCGCGACCTGGCATCCACATCTCGTGGGGCACCGTCGACGAGGTCGGCGCCTTCACGATGCTCCGCAGCGCCGAACTGTTCCTCGACGCCGTCCCCACCGACGTCCTCGATGCCGCCGTGCGCACCGACCGGCCGCACGGACGTGACGTCTCGGCCTGACCGACGCACGCGTCGCACCGCCAGCCATCACCTGGACCGCCCGTCGCGGGCCTGCACGTCCGGACCGGGCAGTCCGGAACAGGTCACTGCCTTCGTCATGGCCGAGGCGGAGACCATCGAGTCGACCGCGCGGCCCCGGACGGGGCCTTGCAGACCCAAGCCGAGCCCTCAGTCCGGAAGATCGCTGTAGGCCCCGCCGGGCGCACGCCGTACGGAACGCGTTGCTGCGCGCCCGGGCCGCCGGCGGCATCGCAACCCGGCCAGCACCTGTTCGACCTCGCCGTGCCGCGAGCCGTGCGGTTGCGGTGAGCCAGGCAGGTGGCCGCCGGAGGTGCTACGGCCCGGACAGCGGAGAAACGGCATCCATGGCGAGGTCGAGAAGTTCCGCCACGGAGCGCTTGCCGTCGCAGGCGACCCACTCCAGACGGGCATACGCGAAGCAGGCCACGCCGGCGGCGGCGAGCGCTCCCGCGCGCAGCCGACGCTCCTCGCCGGGCGGCGTTTCCGTGAGTCGCGGGACGAGCGACCGGGCGATGACCTCGTTCCACTGGACTTCTTGGTGCAGGTGCTTCGCGTACAGCACCGGAGTGTCGTGGATCAGGCGGATCATCGGCAGCGACTGGTTCCTGGTCCACTTCTCGATCACTTCGTCGAATGCGCGGCGCAACGCGTACCAGGGTTCTTCCTCAGAGGGGCGCGCCACCAGGGCGTCGGCGATGTCGGTGCCGGTTTCGTCGAGCACGTAGGTCACTACGGCTTCCTTGTTCGCGAAGTAACGGAAGAAGCTGCGCGGTGACAGGCCGGCCGCCATGGCGATCTGGTCCACGGTGGTGGATTCGTACCCGTTCGCGAGGAAGAGGTCGACTGCGACCGTCTTCACTTCCTGCTGCACCGCTTGCCGCTTCCGCTCGCGCAGGGTGATCTGCCTCTCGTCCACGCCCCGATGCTACAGCAGGCGTCATATCCGTCATCTTCTGACTGTCTTGACAGTCTCTGCCACTCTGGGCGTACTCTGCATGACGTGCCTGATGACATGTATGTGCCGGTGAGGGACCGAAGTCATGGCGGTCACCGCAGCGGTGTGGTGAGAGGTGGGCGTCCGTACGTCATCGAGATGCCGCAGCGGGAGCTGGACGGTTCTCGCGTGTGCCTGCGCCGCAGCCGGGTGTGCGGCCCGGACCTGGACCGGCCGGCCGGGAAGCTGCGGGAACTCGCCGAGAAGTCCGCCTGGCAGACCGTGGGGTGTGTTCAGGTTGCCCTTCCTGCCCGCCCGCGGAGACGATCCCCTTCCGCGGCCGATGGTGTTCGGCGACAGCCGGGCGGGATTGTTCTGGCCAGACCCGAATGATCCTCGGCCCGATCCCCGGCCCGCGCCCCCACGGAACCCCGGCCCCCGTCGAGTGCAACACACCTGCGGCACTCGGCTGACCTGCAGTCCGGGGAAGGCGGATACGCACCGCCGCGTATGACCACAGCGCTGACCGTCGGCCGTGCGCCCGGCGGGCTCGCCGGCCGGTCCGCGGTCTGAGGTGCACTGCCGCGTCATGATCCACCCGGATGGGCCCGGCACCACCCCGATCGCCATCGCGGCCTGCGCCGAAGAGCTCGTCGTCGTGCCACGTGAGGTCGGGTGCGGCTCTTTTCACCTCAAGCGCTGCACCGCGTTCCCCCGCACCTCGCCACGCTGATCGACGACGCCCAGCGTGCTTGCGGCCCTGCAGGCATCCACCCCACAGGCAAGGGCGCGTCAAGGTCGTCGCGAGCCCCGCGTCCGCCTGCCCGCCCTGGCGCTTGTCTCCCACCGCCGTCGTGCGACGGCCGGCTTCCGCACCGGGGTCCGCCCGGTCGGAGTACCGAACACATTTGGAAGGTTCAATGCCCAACACAACGATCACGGTCGACTACTTGATCATCGGCGCCGGTGCCACAGGAATGGCCTTCGCGGACGTTCTCGTCAAGGAGAGCACCCACACGATGGCCATAGTGGACCGCAACCACGCTCCGGGCGGTCACTGGACGATGTCGTACCCCTTCGTCAGGCTGCATGGCCCGTCGAATGTCTACGGCGTCCACTCCCGTGCGATGCCGAGCGACTCCCTCGGAGGGAACCTCGCGTCGGGCCACGAGATCCTCGACTACTACGACCGCGTCATGCACGAGACCTTGCTGGGGTCGGGCCGCGTCACCTACCTGCCGATGCACAACGTCGACGACGTCGAGCCGGGCCGGCCCGCAACCGTCCAGGCGCACTCCCTCGTGAACGGCACGCCGACGCAGATCGTCGTCAGGAAGCGTGTCGTCGACGCCTCCTACATGAGCATCACCGTGCCCGCGATGAGGCAGTTGAGCTATGCCGTCGAAGACGGTGTACCGATCGTTCCGGTCAACCAGCTCGTGAATCTCGGCGGTCGGGCGGAACGGTTCACCGTGATAGGGGCGGGCAAGACGGGCCTGGACGCGTGCCTGTGGCTGCTGCAGCACGGCGTCGATCCCGACCGCATCACCTGGATCACGCCACGTGACGCATGGATGCTCAACCGGGACCAGGAGGCACCGCTGTCCCGGTTCGGTGAGCTGACGAAGCTGCTCGCATGCAACTCGGTGGACGACGTGATCAGTGCGCTGGAGCAGATGGACCTCATCATCCGCCGTGACCCGTACGTCAGGCCCAGCGCCTTCCGGTGTGCGACCGTCAGCTCAGCCGAGCTCGCTCAACTCCGGAAGATCGAGCACGTCGTACGGCTGGGACGGGTACGCCGCATCGACTCGGCCGGCGTCCGGCTCGACGAGGGCAGTATTCAATCGCCGCCGGAGACGGTCTACATCGACTGCTCGGCGGACGGTCTCACGCAGAAACCGCCGAAACCCGTCTTCGAGGACAGCGCGATCACACTCCAGGCGTTGGTGCCGTGCCTGCTCGCACCCAGTGCCGCCATCGCCGGGAAGCTCGAGTGCCTCGACCTCGACGACGACTCCCGCAACAGCCTGGCCCCGCCGGTGCTCAATCCCAGCTCCTCGCGCGACATGCTGTCCTTCTTCGGCACACGCATGGAGCGGCTGCACCGGTGGTCCGGCGCACCCGCCCTGTTCGAATGGCTGCTCGGCTCGCGCCTGGGGTCGGCGCTGAGCGACCTCCAGCAGATGACCGACCAGGACAACCGCGCCGCCGTCTCTCTTCTCGCCTCCCACCTGGAGGACCTGCTGAAAAGGGACGGTGTCTCGGCCTGATCCCCCACGCTGAAGGACAGGGGTACCCGGCGTCGGGCGCCCCCGTCGCGCGTACGAAGACTGCGAGGCTGCCGCCGGCCGCCCGCAGACGAGCCTTCGGCGGGTTCTGCCGCGACCGGGCGCGGAAGCCGCGTTTCTCTTCGACGGACGCCCCACCGCCGATGTCCTGCGGCCCGCCACCGCGAGCGGTCCACCACCCTGATCCTCGCGCGGGTCACGGTGATGCGAGAGGGCTCAGGATTCCTCACGCTCTGGCGGGATCGGCTCAGCGGAACCGCGAGAGGGACAACGGGCAGATCACAAACCCTGGCCTCCTACCCGGCGGTCCGCACGCGCTGACGCGCCCGGTGTGCCCGCAGGTTCTCCGGGTTGCCGCAGGTCTTGGTGGAGTGCCACACGCCGCTGCTGTTGCGGGAGCGGTCGAAGAAGGCGGTCGCGCAACGGGCGTTGCGGCAGATCTTCAGCCGGCGCCAGGTGTCCGTCTGCTGGGCCTGGAACATCTCGATCAGCACCAGGGCGGCCACGTACCGCCAGCCCTGTCCGCGCGGCTCCAGGACGACCCGCCCGCTGCGGTCCATCCGCAAGGCCGCCGCCGCGACATGAACGGCGGGCGCCATGTCAGCCTCATCGCCGCGCGGGCCCTCGCCCTCCGGTGAGACAAGTAGCCGTCTCAACTCAGCCCGCAGGCCGCGAAGTTCCTCGAGATCATTCTCGGTCAGGTGCACCTGCGGGACAGCCTGCCCCGCCTCTTCGGCCCAGCAGTCCAGAACCTGGTCGAGCCATGTCTGCGCCTGGGCGAGGTCATCCAGGAGGTCGGCGGCCCGGGGGCGGCCGGCGGAGATGGTGTTGAGCAGGTCGTGCACCAGCGCCAGCCCGAGGGGGGCGGGCTCGACCTCGTACCGCGTGGATGCGGGCCACACCATGGGCCTGCCCCCTTTCACTCGTCGTCACCCTGCCGACATGACCGTGACCAAGTGGTCACTGGCTCATGGTACGGCACCCCTGCCACCTTGAACTGAAATGAGCTAAGGGCGTACAGTTCTTTCAGATCGATCGGCAACGCAGCCGCACGAAGGGTGTCACTCATGAGCTCGCCACCCCCACAGCCCTCCGGACGCTCCGTGCGCTCCACAGCGGGAGAGCGGTGGCGGCACCGTCGTGGCGGTGCCGCTGACCCACTCATCACCGCAGGACGCGTCGGCGCCGTCGTAGACCACGCCTCCCCACGCCCGCACTGCCGTCGTCGAAGAAGGCCGCCGGCCACACATGGCACGGCCCGGCTCGCTCGCCGCACCCTCGACGGGTTTTTTCGACCTCGTATCGCCGACGACCCGGACCCGACCCGTCCCGCGCACACCGGCCCCGGCTGATGTCCGACGCCGACGACGACCGCCTCACCCTGCCGGCCTCGCGCCGGCGCCCTACGAACAACCCCTGCGACCCGAGCGGCTGACGCTCATGCGTGGGGCCGCTTCGCCCCGTACAGCACGCGGTTGTCCACCGCCACGCAATCTGCCCCCACCTGGTGGTGCGACCGCATCCCCGAGGGGGCCGTGAGGCCGCCCGCACTGCCCCGAGCCAAGGAAACGCCATGACCGTTCTCACGCACGCCATCGATGGCGATGTCGCTACGATCGTCCTCGACAACCCCCCGCAGAACCGCTTCGCACCCGAGTTCGCCCAGGAGCTCGGCGAAGCCGTCGACGCCATCACGCGCAGCCCGGCCCGCGCCGTCCTGCTGCGGGCCGAGGGACCCGACTTCAGCTGGGGCGGCGACTTCCGCCCCTGGCTCGACGCCGACCGCACCAGCCTGCGGGCCGACTTCGACGAGATCATGGCCGTGATCAACCGGTTCGAACAGCTCCCGGTCCCGGTCGTGGCCGCGGTCCAGGGGCTGTGCTTCGGCGGCGGGTTCGAACTCGCGCTGCGCGCCGACATCATCCTCGCCGGCGAGAGCGCCCGCTTCGGCCACCCCGAGCAGTCGCTCGGCATCGTCACCCTCCTCGGCGGAATCCACCGGGTGGCCGAACGGGCCGGCCGGGCCCGCGCCTACGAATGGGCACTGACCTCCGAGCAGGTACCCGCCACGGTCATGGCCGAGGCCGGGGTCATCAACCGCGTCGTCCCCGACGACGAACTGCGCGCCGAAGCCGAGGCCTTCGCCCGAAAGATCGCCCATGGCCCCACCCGGGCGCACGTGGTGCACAAGGCGCTGCTGCGCTCCTGGGCCACGGGCGGCATCCCGGCCGCCGACCAGCAGCTGTTCGACCTGGCCGTCCCGCTCTTCGAGACCGAGGACGTCAAGGACGGCCTGGTCTCCGCCGCCAAGGCCCTCAAAGAGGGCCGGCCCCGGCCCGTCCTCCCCTTCAAGGGCCGCTGATCCCACCCACTCCCCCCACCCGCCGACAACCAGAGGACACCACATGATCATCGACTCCGCGGACCTGGACGAGAAGTCCGCCTACAAGCTGCTCATCGGCAGTGTCATTCCCCGCCCCATCGCCTGGGTGAGCACCCTGTCCACCGAAGGCGTGGGCAACCTGGCCCCCATCTCCTTCTTCACGGTCGTGGGGCGCAAACCGCCCCGGATCTCGCTGTCGATGCAGCCGCGTTCGGACGGCGCCACGCTCAAGGACAGCTTCGTCAACATCCGTGACACCGGCGAGTTCGTCACCAACATGGCCACCCTGCCGCAGATCGAGGGGCTGCATCGCAGCGCCTTCGAGTTCGAGCCCGACGTCGACGAGTTCGACGCGGTCGGGCTAGAGAAGGAACCGTCCGAGGCCGTTCGTCCGCCGCGTATCAAGGGCGCCCCCATCGCCTTCGAGTGCACCGTCGAGCACATCTTCTCGGCGCCCGACGGACTCAACAACATCGTCTGGGCCAACGTGGTGCGCTTCTACATCCGGGACGACCTCTATGTGGGCGGCCGGATCGACTTCGGTGCCATCGCTCCGGTGGGACGACTCGCCGCCGAATACACCCTGGTGAACAACACGTTCGTGCCGCCGCTCGACCCCGAGGTGCTCCAGGAGCACTCCGGACGCCGGATGGAGCGCCTGGACCAGAAGGACACGTACTACTCGCCGATCGACACGCCCGAGTGGTCGCCGTCCGGGTCCACCACGAGCCTCGGCTGACAGGCGTCAGGGAAACAATCCAGCGCATCCATCCGCCCAGCAGCATCGTGGTGCTGCCCGGAGCGGGCGTGGGCGGCGCCGCTCGCAGCGCGCGGTGGAGGCCGGAGCGGCGATGACGTGCCAGCGACAGCAAACGCGGATCCCATCACATGAGGACCGCTCACGTGGCCCATGACACCATGCATGGGCTTGTAAAGGGGCGCCCTCCCACCTACGGGTGTGCCTCTTGGCTGCCCTTCCACCGACCTCCCGCCGGAGCGCGATCATGCCAGATCCCGCAACTCTGCCAGGGCGCAAGCCCTGGCAGGCTGGGCGCGCCGGCAGTCTCCGCAGCACGTGGCGCCCAGGGGCGCGCGCATCACGAGCTGCAACGCTCGAGCTGCCCATACAGGTACCGGTTCCAGCCCAGGCCCGCCCCCAGACCACAACACCGCGACGCAGCACAGCGTCGCCGTGACCCGATACCGGGGCTCTTACCGCGATCTCAACAAGACCGCCCCCGCGCGTCGCGGAATCGGAACAGACACCGCTCAGCCGATCAGACGGCGACGACTTCCTCTGCGCCCGCGATGCCGAACCACGGCACCGCCTGTCTCCGGGACAACCCGATGCCCTCACACATGCCCTCCCACGCCCGTTGGCTCACCGGCGGTTCCTGGATCACGGTGCGCGGCCGCGGAGGCCGGCACCGCCTGTTCGTCCGGCAGGACGGCCCCGAAGACGGCCGTCCCGTCACGCTCCTACACGGCTTCCCCACCTCGTCACACGACTGGTCGCTCATCCTGCCCCACCTCACCGACCTGGGCCTCCGCGTCACGTCCTTCGACCTGCTCGGGTTCGGCGCGAGCGACAAGCCACGCCGCCACACCTACTCGGTGATGGAGCAGGCCGACCTGGCCGAAGGCGTATGGACCCACCTCGACATCGGCGACACCGCCATGGTCGCTCACGACTACGGCGTCACCGTGGCCCAAGAGCTCCTGGCCCGGAACCCCCGCCGCGTCACCCGCATGGTATGGCTCAACGGCGGCCTTTACCCCGATCTGCACCGCCCACTGCGCATTCAGCGTCTCCTGCACGGTCCCTTCGGCCCCCTGCTCAGCCACGGCATCAATCAGAAGACATTCGCCAGATCGATGCGCCGTCTCATGGCACGTCCCGCTTCCGACCAGAACCTGCACGAGATGTGGAATGGCATGGCCCTGCACCAGGGACACCTGCTGGCGCCACGTCTGCTGCGCTACATCGACGAACGCCGCGCCCACGAAGCACGATGGGTCACGGCCCTCGAGGACTTCAACGCCCCGACCCTCTTCGTCTGGGGACCCCGTGACCCCATCAGCGGTGCCCACGTCGCCCAGAGAATCCGTCAGCGCTTCCCTCACGCACGCCTGCAGGAACTCAACGACCCCTTCCCGGTCGGCCACTACCCACAGATCGAGGCCCCTGACGAAGTCGGCTCTCTGATCGGGAAGTTCCTCAGCTCGCCTCGCGGGCTCGTGTGCGACTAGCCTGCCGGCGCCGGCCCTTCCCCGAATGCCTTGCAAAGGCCGAGGGCCGGGTCCGGCCAGGCGGACGCGACGGTCGCTGACGAGGCCGGACAAGAAGACGCGGCCGGCTCCTGACCTGATCGGCCGCGGCGTCCACTCCAACCCCACCCCGGCGCCAAGCAAGTCGGGGACAAGACCTACCTCCCGACAGCCGGGAGCGGGTTCCACCTCGCCTGCCGACTGGACCTGGCCACCCGTGAGGTGTTCGGTCACGCGGCAACCCGGCTGCCTCACACATGGGGACCGCGGAGAGTCCTGGTCCCTGCTCAAACAGGTTCTCGGCGCGGACACGGCCCGACCGGGCTCCGTCCGCGCCCAGATCCTCGCGTTCCCCGAGACGTTCCACAACCGCCGCCCTCTGCGCAAGCAGGGTTCTCGGCAGCTACGCGGCTTGTGCCGGCCACGTCGAAACCCGCGGCGACCAGTTCGAGCGCGGTTTCCTTCCCGATACCGGATGACGCGCCTGTCACGAGTGCCAACGACCGATTCTTCGTCGTCACAACTCCGCGCCCACCGAGAAACCGACCGCTTTCCCCTTGCAGGGCTCAAGCGGGCAGATGGCGGCATGGACAGGATCAGCGTGCGGGACAGGCGCGAGAGCGCCATCCGCGCGGCGATCGCCGAGTTCGCGATCACCGGTTATTACGGCACCTCTACCGCGGCGATCGCCAAGCGAGCAGGCGTCTCGCAGCCGTACCTCTTCCGGCTCTTCCCCGACAAAAAGGCGATCTTCGTCACCGCATTGACGCGGAGCGCGGAAGACACGCGCCTGGCTTTCGAGAGGGCGGCCAACGGGGTGGAGAGGGGCGCGCCGGCCTCTCGCGCCATGGCGAGCGCTTACACGCGGCTGATATCGACGCGCCCCGAAGCACTTCTGATGCAGATGCAGGGATACGCCGTCGTGACGGCCACCGGGCCACAGGGCGACGACCTGATCGGCCGCGACGTCCGGGCGGCCTGGATGAGGATCTGGGAAACCGTGCTTCTGGCGCTGGGTGCCGATGCCGACCGGACTGCACGTTTCTCTGCCTGCGGCATGCTCGGTAACACGCTCACCGCCATCGGCCTTCCGCCGGGCGCGGGAAAGTAGCCAGGAGGCCAGGATGCCTTCCGGAAGGACGAGGCGTCAGCGCACGCCTGCCGCATCCAGCAGGGTGACCACCGTGGGGGCGATGAGTCCCGTCAGGGTGTCGGCTCCGATCCCGGCGCGGGCGCCGGCGCCATCGAAGACCAGGATCAGCTGCCGGGCCAGCAGATCGGGGTCGCTCGCGCCGCCACGCTCGGCCTCGGTGCGGAAGAAGGCGGTCAGTTCCGCCTTGATCCGGTGTGCCACCCGGCTCGCCGGGTGGTTCTGGTCCTTGAGCTCGATCTGCACAGCCAGGTACCGGCAGCCTCGGAAGGCGGGCGCGCCCGCCTGCGACTCCAGTTGCCCGAAGACGTGCAGGATCCGCTCGCGGGGGGAGCGGCCGTCGTCCGCCGGGGGCAGGAGAGTGGCCACGAAGGGGGCAGTGCGCTCCTCCAGGCTTGCTGCCAGCAGGTCGTCCTTGCTGTGGAACAGCTGGTACATGGAGCGCTTCGACACGCCCGCCGCCTTGCACAGCGCGTCGACGCCGATATTGACGCCGTCCTGGTAAGTGAGGGTGGCCGCCGCCTCCAGCAGGCGCTCTCTGGAAGTTGACTTCGCTTCGGTGGTCATGTCGTGAGGTTAACTCGAATCGGACGCGTTGGAAACCGATCGGTTTTCAGTGCTGCCAGGAGGCGACCGGCGCCTTCCGGACACTGAAGTCCGCTCAGAGGCTCGGCGACGGTCCCGGGGGCGAAAGACCGTCGCCGAGCCCTGATGGTGTGCACGCCCCTCGTCCCCACGGGGGCGACACACACGGGGCCACTCCGCACAACGGCCCCGTCCTGGGAGATGCGGAAGGAACTCCGCTACACCGGGGTGGCGTTCTTCTCGGGGCCCGTCTCGGCGGGGATGCGGTGCAGCCCCTTGCGGTCGTACCACCCCAGCACGCCGAAGCCGAACAGAGCGGCCGCCACGAGGCCGACGGCCATCATGACCCAGCCCCGGGTCAGGCCCGCGTCGCCCTGCGCGCCGTAGTAGAGGATGGAGCGCACTCCGCCGGCGATCTGCCGCAGGGGCTCGAACTCCGCAAGGACGCGGTAGAAACCGGGCAGCGCCTGGATCGGCGTGGTGGCGTTGGCCGTCGGCACCGCCATGCCGATGAAGACCAGCGTGGCCACCAGCATGCCGGGGGTGCCGAACACCGCGAGGAGGGTGAGAGCGCCGATCCCGGAGACCGCGATGGCGCACACCGAGTACAGCCACAACAGCGGCAGGTGGGAGGCGTCCATGCCCATGATGCCGACCGCCCCGACCATGACCAGGGTGCCCATCAGCAGGGACAGGGCCGCCATGAGAGTGCTGCTGATGGCGAGGGTCTGCACCCGGGTCGCCCGGATCAGCGGGCGGTGCAGGCGCAGCGGACCCAGGTCGTTGTGGGTGTAGCCGAGGGTGTGGTCCACCTGGCCGCTGATGACGTTGGCGGAGAGCATGCCGACGACCACGAGGGCAAGCGCGTAGTAGAACGCGGTGAGGCCCAGGCCGCTGTGCGAGTCGAGGGGATGACCGTCCTTCACTGTGACGGCGGCCGGATCGGCGAGCAGGACGCGTGCCGCGGCGGGCAGCTTCTTGTGCACGGTTCCGATCCGGGCGGTCAGTTCCTTGCCGATGTGGAGCGAGGCACTCTCGGCGGCCTGCGTCGTCGCGACCCGCGCCAGACTGGAGCCCAGGCTGCCCGCGGACTGGTTCGTCAGCACCGTCAGCGCCGGGCGGACCGGGGTTTCGGCGGCCGTGGTGCCGGTGCCGGTCAGGGCGGCGACCGAGGACGTGAAGCCGGCGGGCACGACAAGCGCACCGTACAGCTTGCCCTTGCCGAGGTCCTCCTTCACCTCCCGCTCGTCCATCACCTTCCAGTCGACCTTGCCCCCTCCCGCGGTGGACTTCTTGATCGAGCCGGTGATCTGGGCTCCCAGGTTCACTCGCTTGCCGCCGACCTTTGCTCCCTTGTCGGCGTTGACCAGGCCGACGGGCAGGTTCCTCATGTGGCCGGCCGGGTCGATGTTGGCGCCGACGTACAGCACGGAGAACAGCAGCGCGAGAACGCCGGTGATCACACCGCTGGCGATCCACAAGGGTTTCGCGCGCAGCACGCGGAAGGGGTGAATTCCATTCATGACTTACTCCGGCCTGGACAACACAGCTACATCAGGAGAAGACCGGACGGCACCATCGCCGGACCGGGAACCTGGGGACTCAAAACCCTTCGGCACACGAAGGCAACCGTGGATCACGGTCTCGGCCGCCCCCCATGAGGAAACCGACCGGTTTCCCGTCAATAGTAAACCGATCGTTTTCGTTATTCAAATCGACCACCGCCGCCCCCGGGACGGCCCCGTCCTGATCACGGGCTGTCGGCATCGAGGCGGCCACGCCGGCCCGGACCGGGCTCAGGGTGTTCTGGTGCTCCTGACCGTCGGCTCGCGGTCGCGCCACGCGGCCACCCGCCCCGATCGCGGCCGGCCGGCATTCTTCAGTGGCGTGGTGGATCGGTGTGTGCGAGTCGCTCAGGGGCAGCCCTGTTCCGCCGTGGCGGACGGCGACGATCTCGGCGGCGATGGACAGGGCGGTCTCCTCGGATGTGCGGGCGCCGAGATCGAGGCCGATGGGTGAGTGCAGGCGGGTCAGTTCGGCTTCGGTCAGGCCGATG
Organism: Streptomyces sp. NPDC006655; assembly: GCF_040703965.1. NCBI lineage: Bacteria > Bacillati > Actinomycetota > Actinomycetes > Kitasatosporales > Streptomycetaceae > Streptomyces > Streptomyces sp. NPDC006655. Next base: position 77,908 of record NZ_JBEYJU010000008.1, read on the forward strand.
TCGCGGAGCCCTGCAGGGCCGGGGAGAACCCGTGCGACCAGCCGCAGTAGGCATCGAAGGCATAGACGAGCTGCATCGAGAACCTCGGCCTAGGGGTGGGGTGCTCGCCTGGCGCGAGCGGTTCACCGAGAACAACAGTACCTGACTAGTCAGACATTCCCGTGTTCGACTGTCAGGCGATACACCTTGCTCCACGTGTCGGCGCAGCGCATGAATCCAGCACGAGCCCGGAGTCGGGGAGTGACCAAGCTTGCGACCATTCGGACGCATCTCGCCTTGGGGTCGCGCTGACCGCGCGGAGAAGATCGCCGGGAGCAGGCCCACAGCCAGGATGACGTGCGCCATGACGCGGGGGCGCAGGTCGATGAGGTGCTGAGCGGCTTGGAGGTCGTCGCCGGTGCAGCGACGCATGCGGGGAGGGGCCTCCGGGACGGCCCACAACCCTCAGGGAAGCCGGGGCAGTGTGTCCCGTGCCGCGTGACTCAGGATGCGAGGGTCTTCGGCGAACCGGTCCCGGTCCTCCACCGGGAGGGGCGCCAGGAAGTAGCGCCTGATGTTCTCGACATGGATTCGGGACACGGAGACCGTGGTGTCCTCGCCAAGCGGCGTCAGGCGCACCAGCCTCCCGCGCCGGTCACCGGGATCCTCGACGCGTTCGACCAGGCCGGCCGCCTCCATACGGTCCACCAGACGCGTGGCGCCACCTGTCGTGAGGACCTGCTCCTGGGCGACGGCCCGCATCGACAGCCCCGGCTCCCCCGCCCTGCCCAGGATGAGCAGCACCTCGAACATCAGATGGCTGATACCGCAGTCCGCCTCCAGAGCCCGCCCCAGGATGTACTCCAGCCGGTTCGCGGCCCCCTGCAAGCGCCCGAAGGCCATGATCAGCGCGTTGTTCGCGGCGTCGCTCGACGTCGAGATCTCCGCATGCTCGTCCACGCTCCTGACGCCCCTTCCCATTCCTGCTTCCATCCGCCCACCGATCGTGCCGCACCGGCTGAGCGGCGGGTCTGCCCGACTTGGCTACCGGCCCTGGGCGAGCCGGAACGCGCCGGGCGTCGCACCGGTGTGGCGGGTGAAGAACTTGCCGAAGTTGGTGGGCTCGGGGAAACCGAGGCGGCGCGCGATGGTCGCCACCGGCTCGTCGGTGTGCGCCAGCAGCCGCCTGGCCTCCAGGGCGACCCGGCCGTCGATGACGTGCTTGACGGGTTGTCCGGTCGCGGCCGTGCAGGCTCGGGTGAGGGTCTTGACGGTGTAGCCGAGGCGGTGGGCGTAGTCGGCGGCGCGGCGGGTGGTGGCGTAGGAGCGTTCCAGTTCGGCGCGGAAGCGGGCATACACCTCGCCACCGGCGTGCGGGTCGGTGCCGCTGTCGGGGTGGGGCAGCCGGTCGATCTGCAACAGCACGGTGGCCAGAAGGAGTTGGAGGATCTCCGGCGAAACGGCCTGCCCGGTGCGGTCGTATTCGGCGCGCAGCTGGCCCAGCAGGGCGGACAGGACGGCGTACGCGGGGTCGGCGCCCAGTTGCCAGCACGCGGGGCCGTACCACTCGTTCACCAGCCTCTCGGCGCTGCTGAAGTGCGGCGGAAAGGCGGGCGTGAAGAGGAGGTGCGTGCCATTGGTGGTTCCGGGGTCGGCGAAACGCTGTACCTGGCCGGGCCGGATCCACATCAGGGTCCCGGGGCGGCAGGGATGGGTCACGAAGTCGATCGCGTGCGCCCCGTTGCCCTCGGTGATCAGGGTGAGGGTGTGGAAGTCCACCCGATGGACCGCGTCGGGCCGACTTCCCCGCCGCCGACGCCGTTCGTGCAGGGTGGCGAGATCGACGATCTCGAAGCCCGGAACGCGCTCCTCGGGCGGATTGAAGTCGAGCCGGGGAATCGCACCTCCCCGGGAGGGATCACCGCCGTCCAGGCCCGGGGGAACCATCACAGTCTCCAGATGTCCTCGATTCACCATGCAGGGTCTTCAGCGTATCTCGTCTGCCTGCGGTTTCGCGGCGAGAGTGGAGGTCGTCAAGGCGACGCAAGGCCGCCTCCACCGCAAGGAGTTTCCCCATGAACGGCACGGTCACGGTCCTCGACAAGGGCGCGGTCCGCATCCACAGCTACATGTCCCCGGCGGACACCTTCCACGCCACCACGCAGCTGATCGAGACCCCGGCCCGGATCGTCGTGATCGACGCTCAGCTGAACCCCGCCTACGCCGACGAGGCCGTCGCCTACGCCAAGGGCCTCGGCAAGCCGCTGGACCGCCTGATCATCACCCACGCCCACCCCGACCACTACAACGGCGCCGACCGCTTCGGTGCACCGGTCCACGTACTGCCCCAGGTGCGTGAACAGATCGCCGCGCGCCCCGCCGCCCAGCTGCCGAGCGGCGTGGTCATACCGGCCACCGACCTGCCCTCCAGTGTGGACATCACCCCGGGCACCGAGGTCATCGACGGCGTCCGGTTCGTCTTCGAGGCCGTCTCCGGCGGAGAGGCCGCCGACGAACTCCTCGTGAAGCTGCCCGAGCAGGGCGTCCTGGTCGCTCAGGACCTCGTCTACAACGACGTCCACCTCTACCTGGGCAACAACGACATCACGGGCTGGCAGCAGGCCGTCGACGCTCTGGCCGCCGAGACGGGCTACGACACGATCCTCGCCGGCCACGGCCTGCCCGCGGGGCCGGAGGTCTACGCCGGGATCCGCCAGTACCTCGCCGACGCCCGCGAACTGCTCGGCGACGACGGCGAGGCGTACAAGAAGGCGATCGTGGACCGCTACCCCGCCCATGTCGGCCCGTTCATCATCGACATCGCCAACCGGTCCCTGTTCGGCGCCGGTCACTGAGCCTCCGACCCCCTCCTCCACTCTCGCCCCTTCAGGAAGACCTGCCATGTCAGTCCCTCTTCGCCGTACCCGTGCCGCAGCCGTCGCGGTGGCCTCGCTTCTCGTCCTGGGCGGCGCCGCCCAGGCCCTCGCTGCCCCCGGCGGCGACCTGCCTCACACGCGCCTCCCGCACCACCGAGGTCACCTGCCCACCAGCTACACGATCCCCGGCGACAAGACCTACCCCGAGGGCATCGCCCGCCAGAGCGGCACGCCTTTCTTCTACGTCGGCAGCACCAGCGACGGCACCATCTACCGCGGCGACGTCCATCAGCGCGCGACCCAGGTGTTCCTGCCCGGCGGCCAGGACGGGCGCGTCTCCGTCGCCGGGATGAAGACCGACCGGGCGGGGCGGCTCATCGTCGCCGGCGGCGCCACCGGCAAGGTCTTCGTCTACGACATCAGCACCCGCACTCTGCTGCACGTGTTCGACACCGGCCGCACCGACACCTTCCTCAACGACGTCGCCCTCGCCCCCAACGGCGACGCCTACATCTCCGACTCGATCCACCCGGCGCTGTGGCACATCACCGCCGCCGAGCTGAAGAACGAGAAGGTCCAGCAGCCGCTGCAGGTGGACGTGGACCTCAGCAACTCCCCGATGGTCTACGACGACGGTTTCAACGGCAACGGCCTGGTGGTCACCGGCGACGGCCGCTACGTCCTGCTCGCGGACTACAACGACTACGCCTTCTACCGCGTCGACCTGCGCACCCATCGGGTCGTCCCGATCAACCTCGGTGGCGCCAGGGGCGTCTCCGGCGACGGTCTGCTGCTGCGAGGTCACACCCTGACCGCCGTCACCGAACTCGATCATCCCGAGGGCCAGATCAGCGTCCTGAAGCTGAGCCACGACTACACCAATGCCGAGCTCGTGCGCACGATCCACGGCCACGGGATGCACAGCCCCTCCACGGCCGCCGTCGATGGCCACGACCTGCTGATCGTCAACTTCCAGTTCCAGATCGCCGACCCGAAGCTCCCGTTCAACGTGGTCCGGGTCCACGTCTGACAGGCACTCAGGTACAGCGCAGGACAGGAAAGGACACCACTTTCATGCAGATCACCATCGTCGGTGCCGGCAACATGGCCCGCGGCATCGCCACCCGCGCCCTGGCGGGCGGACACAAGGTCACCGTCACCGCCAAGGACCCCGGCAAGGCCGTACGACTCGTCGACGAACTGCGCGGGCGGGCAACCGGCGAAGGCCGGATCGCCGCCGCCGACGCATCGGCCGTGGACACCGCGGACATCGTGGTGCTCGCGGTCCCCTTCGACGCCGCCAAGGAGCTCGCCACCGCCTACGGAGTACGGCTGACCGGCAAGGTGCTGATCGACATCAGCAACCCCGTCGACGCCTCCCTCGACGCGCTCGTCGTCGCCCCGGGCACCTCCGCCGCCGAAGAGATCGCCGAGGCCGCCGCACCGGGCACCCACGTCGTGAAGGCGTTCAACACCACGTTCGCCACCACCCTGGTCGCCGGACAGGTGAGCGGGACTCCGCTCGACGTCTTCATCGCCAGTGACGACGAGGCCGCCCGCAGGCAGGTCGCCGACCTGGTCACCTCCGGCGGGCTGAACCCGGTCGACGTCGGCGCCCTCAAGCACGCCCGCGAGCTGGAGGGCTTCCAGCTGCTGCACATGGCCCTGCAGATCCGGGAAGGCGGCCACAGTTGGGCCAGCACGGTCAAGATCGTCGCCCCCTGAGCGCCCGGCCGCAACTCCTTCGCCCCGCTGCCGGCCCGCAACCCGCACGGGCCGGCGGTGAACCGTCACCGATCCCCCACCAGGAGGACCAACCCATGCACCTGCGCACCTCCCTGACCACGCTCGCTGCCGCCGCGGCCCTGCTGGCCTCCGCGACCACCGCCAGCGCGGCCACCGAGCCTCTCACGGCACCCCGCATCGCCAACCACTTCGACCTGGCGGCCTCGCAGCAGCCCGAGAACATCACCGTCGACCACGCCGGAACGGCGTATCTGACCTTCTCCTTCGCCCGGCAGATCGTCCGCGTCACTCCGGGCGGCCGCCCTCGCGTCTTGACCACACTTCCCGCCCCGGCCAAGGCGAGCACCCCCAACCTGGGCAAGGCGTTCATCAGCGGCATCGCCCGCGCGGACGACGGAACCCTCTACGTCACCTACGCCACCGGCACGGCCGACCTCACCGGCGTCTGGGCCGTCCGTCCCGGCAGCCGGCCGCACCGCATCGCCGCCCTGCCCGCCGACGGCCTGCCCAACGGTCTCGCCCTGGACCGGCGCACCGGCAGGCTGTACGTCACCGACTCCGTGCACGGCGTCGTCTACCGTGTTCCCGTACGGGGCGGCGAGGCCGTCGTCTGGGCCAAGGGCGAGGCCCTCGAGCCGAGCTCCTTCGCCGGTGCCAACGGGATCAAGCTGCACCACGGGGCGGTGTGGGCGACCAACCTCGACAAGGGCACCGTCCTGCGCATCCCCGTCACCGCACGCGGCACGGCCGGCCCCGTCCAGGTCCGCGCCACCGGCATGCCGTCCATCGACGACTTCGCCTTCACCGGCCACGGCGACACCCTCCTCGCCGCACGCGACGACAACCAGGTCGACCTGGTCCGCCCGGACGGCACCCACACCGCGGTCCTCACCGCGGCCGACGGCCTGCAGACCCCCACGTCCATCGCCATCCACGGCCACACGGTGTACGTCCCCAGCGCGGCGTACCTCACGAACAAGGACCCCAACCTCCTCGTCACGCACCTCGACCGCTGACGCGCACGCTCCACTCGCCCCCGAAGCCCTGGAAACGGACATGCCCGAAACCCCTCAGGCCGGCACCGCCGTCTCGGAAGACGTGCCCCGCCTTCCGACGCCCCGCCGTCTGTCACTCGTCCTGGTCCTGGGCTCCCTGACCGCACTCGGCCCGCTCACCATCGACCTCTATCTCCCGGCCCTCCCCCAGGTCAGCGCAGACCTGCACGTCTCACAGACCGTCACCCAGCTCACCCTGACCGCCTTCATGATCGGCATAGCGGTCGGTCAGCTGGTCCTCGGTCCACTCAGCGACACCTTGGGCCGACGACGGCCCCTCCTGACGGGGTTGACGGTGTACGTCGTGGCGAGCGCCGTGTGTGCCCTCGCCCCCGATCCTGCGGTGCTCATCGGCATGCGCCTGGTCCAAGGTCTGGCAGGCGCCGCTGGCATCGTCATCGCCCGGGCCGTCGTCCGCGACCTGTACGACGGGCTCGCCGCCGCCCGCCTGCTGTCCTCGCTGATGCTGGTCTCCGGCACGGCACCGATCGTCGCCCCCGTGCTCGGCGCCCAACTGCTACGCCTCACCTCATGGCGCGGCGTCTTCGTCACCCTCACCCTGCTGGGCCTCGCCATCGTCGCCGCCACTGCCACCCTGCTCACCGAGACCCTGCCGACCACACATCGACGGCACGGTGGGCTGACCACCACGCTGCGCACCATGCGCGACCTGATCCGCGACCGCCGCTTCACCGGCTACCTGCTCACCGGCAGCCTAGGCTTCGCCGCCCTGTTCGCCTACATCGCCGGCTCGTCCTTCACCATCCAACGCATCTACGGCGCCTCCCCGCAGACCTACAGCCTGCTCTTCGCCGTCAACTCGATCGGCATGGTCGTCACCGGCCAGCTCAATGGCAAGCTGCTGCTCGGCCGCTTCCCCTCGCACCGCGTCCTGGCAACGGGCCTGGCCGTACTCGGAGCCGCCGGCACCACCCTGCTCCTCCTGGTCACCACCACACACGCGGGTCTGCCCTGGATCGCCACCACGCTGTTCTTCACGGCCTGCCCCGTCGGCATGATCCTTCCCACCACCACGGCCCTGTGCCTCCAGCGCGCCCCACACGCGGCGGGCAGCGCCTCCGCACTACTGGGCACCACCCAGTTCCTCATGGGCGCCCTCGCACCGGCCTTGGCCGGTCTCGGCAGCCAGGGCACAGCCCTGCCCATGGCCACATCGGTCCTCGGCCTCGCACTGGCCGCGTCAGGCAGCTTCCTCGCCCTCTGCCGCCCGCGGAGGCCCACTGCGGACCCGCTGGCGCGGTGAGCCAGGCGCCCCACGAACTCGCGGCCGAGACGACAGAAGGAGCCGACGGCGAACGTTCGTCCGCAAGGCAATCTGAGAGCCTGCCAACCTGCGCGCTTCGACGTACGAACCGGTCCCCCGAGACGACGACCTGACGGCACGGCTGTACGCAGGTGCCGTGCGGCGTCGGAGGCGTTGTTCGCGGAGCGCGACCCGTTGGCACCGTGGGCGCTGCGCCCGTTGACGACCGCACCTCTGCGCGTCGCCGCACTGTGACCCCGCCGCCCCAAAGGAGTTTGGCACTGCTGGAGACCGACGGCTTGAGGGCCGGTGTTCTGGTGTGGCCAAGATTCCTTGCCACTCGCCACCGGGCGCACTGTCACGCAGGTGGGGCTCCCGCTGCGCATCGAACGGCAAGGTCGTCTGGGCCGAACAGGACCTGCCCTCCGTCGCCGTCGCACGGTGACCCCCCGAGCGGCGGCACGCGTCGGCGGCCGGTCGGCAACCGCCCGGCGACGCGGATCCGCCGCCTCGGCGGCCTCCGCCGGGGTAAGACCGGGAAAGGCCGGGAAAGGCCGAGGAAGGGGCGGGCCTACGACCTCTTCTGTCGTAGATCGTGGCCGGCACTGATGGCCGCGGCGGCCAGGAGGCCCAGTGCCGTGCTCTCGGCCAGGGACCCCGGGTGGGGGACGGTCCGGACGGCGGCGAGGAGGTTCTGGCTGGCGGCGAGGGCCAGTCCTGCGCCCATGTGCAGAAGGGCCGTCGACAGCCGGCGTGTGGTCGGCAGGTGGGCGATGCGGGAGATGCGGGCGACAAGAACACACAGGCGGAGTGCGACGAACCCGAGCATGAGCCAGTAGTAGGTGACCGCGACGACGTCGGCCAAGCCTGTGAGGTGTTCGGCCATGCCGCTCCATGCCATCAGGCACAGGATGACCAACGCGGTGACGGGGGCGGCCAGGGTGCGGACCGCTGCGGCGGTCAGGCCACAGAGGGCCTCGCCGCTCAGCGGTGGAAGCGGTGCGGCGAGGGCGATGCCCAGCAGGAGCGGGATCAGCCACAGACTGGTGGCGGGGTGGTGGGGGTCGGCCGTGAGGATGGTGGAGGGTTCGGCTGAGCGCAGCAGCAGTCCGGTGGCCGCGGTGAGTACGAACAGGGCAACGGTCAGGACGCGGCGGGTCTGGCCGGTGAACGTCTCGGGCCAGTCGCCGGGGTGCAGCCACAGCCGCGCTGCCCCCACGAGGGTGTCGGGCCAGGAGCGGATTCCCGATGCGGACACCTCGTTACGGATCTCCTCGCCCCATCGCTCGCACACGGCCGGTGGGTAGAGCCGGGTCAGCAGGGTGGCCGCGTTCATGCCGGGGTGATCCCGAGTGCGCGCAGGCCGGCGGCGGAGATGCGGGCCATCTGCTGGAGCTCGGTGCGCAGTTGGTCGCGGCCCGCGTCCGTGACCTGCATGGTGCGGTGGCGTTCCTGGGTTTCTGCCGACTGGTCCGCAGGCTGGATCAGTCCGCGTGCCTCCAGCCGGGAGAGTGCTCCGTAGAGACTGCCGGGGCCGAGTTTGCGGCCGGTGAGTTCTTCGATCGCGGTGTTGATGGCGTATCCGTGCAGCGGGCCGTCCGCGAGGACGGTCAGCACGAGCATCTGAGCGTCGTTGCTGTGCATGGGTCTCCTTGCCTCCGCCCACATAGTACGAGGCGCGTTACTACTTGTCACGTAGTACGAGACGCGTACTATGGCGCCTCATGGAAGCCATGGAGGAGAACGGCCGGGTGTCCTCGGCCGTGGTCAGGGGGAGCCTCGCTCTCGCCGTCGTGTTCGAGGCGTTGACGGTGCTGGAAACCCAGGACAAGACCGTCAGGGCCGCCAGCCCGTGGCAGGACGACCCGTACGACGTGATGGTGTCCCTGGCTCAGTTCACGGTGCCGATGCTCGCGCTGGTCATCGCCTTACGGCTGTTCGCTCGGCGGGCGTCGGGGGGTGGGGACCGGGAGCAGCAGACGGTGCGTGCGGCGGGGGCGATGGTCACGCTGGTCGGGCTCACGGTGGTGTCCGAGTGGGCCGCGGTCATCGCCAGGACGTCCGCCTCGTCCTCGGGGACCTGGGCATCGGTGCTGATCGGGGGGCTGGTCGTCAACTCCCTGCTCACCGCGGTGGCGGCGGTGTCGCTCGGGCGCTGTCGCCGCCCGCGCCGCTCGGCCGGCGGTTGGCGGAACGACTGGCTCGGCGACGCCGTCTTCCTCTGCCGACGAATTCCCGTACTGCGGCGCTGGGTCGGTCCGGACGCGACGGTCTGGGTGCGCCGTCGCGCGATGACGGTGTTCGTCACGCTGAGCACGCTGGCCGCGGCGGCCCTCACCGGTGTGCAGGCCGTCGGCGAACGCTGGACGGACCCGCTGCTGATCGCCTGGTTTCTGGTCGTCGCAGCGACCTCCAACCTCGCCTTCTGCGTGATCAGCAACGCGGTCGCCGGATTCATCGCACGGCCGCCGCGCGCCCGGTCCCGCCGTATCGCCGAGGCATCGGCCGTCGCCGGATGCGTCGCGATCAGTGTGGCGACGGCATTCCGCGACGCGCTGTGGGCCGTGTTCGGGACGGGATCGCTGACGTCCGTACCGGCTCTGGCCGCCCTCACACTCGGCGCCGGTCTGGTCACGTCCCTGGTCACGGCTGCTCTGCTGCTCGTGTGCTTCCCGTACGACTCCTCCGGCCTGCGCCGCCGCTTCGGCGCGGCCGCCACCCACCTTCGACGACCGGATATGCACCGGTGAAAGGCGTGACGACGGAACCGTCCACAGCGCGGGAACAGGCGACATCGACGATCTGCGCCCGCGAGCTGTCCAGACGGAACGGACGCAGGCAGGCCGTCAGCGGGCTCGGCTTCACCGCGGAAGCCGGCCAGATCTGCGCGCTGCTCGGCCCGAACGGAGCGGGCAAGACCTGCGCGATGCGGATGCTGGTCGGCCTCTCGCCCCCGGACACCGGCAGCGCGAGCATCCTGGGCGAGCCGGTCGGCTTGGGCGCGGACGTGCTGCGCAGGGTCGGCGTTCTCACCGACGGCCCGGCGTTCGCAGCCTGACCGGTGGTGTGGGCCCGCGCGGCGTCGACCATGTTCCGGCGGTGGTCGAGCGGCGGAACTGTGGTTTTTCTCCCCACCACACTGCGGATTCCGGCGTGGTGCGCTGCTGCAGCGTGGGTGCCCCACCCCCGGGCAGAGGGTGGGGCACCCCTGCTCTGAGGGGATCAGCCGATGCGGTAGACGGTGACGGTCACCTCTCCGTCCGGGCCGGGGATGGTGTACGCACCGGGGCCGTGGAAGAGCTCGCAGCCCTGGGCGAGGATGTCGTCGGCGTTGTAGCCGGTGTCGTCCTCGCCGACGTAGGCGCACACCTCGGTGATCAGGTGGTCGGCGAACCTCTGCGTGACGCCGGCCTCGGGGTAGCGCGGCACGGTGGGGGTGTTGATGTCCAGGTCCGGGTGTTCCCACAGGGTGGTCTGCCGGGGGCCGAAGTCCTTCACGAAGACCCGCCCGTAGGGTTCGGGCAGGTTGTTGTCGTCCTTCTCCTGGGGGTTGGAGAACTCGATCGAGTAGGTGACGAGCCCACCGGGGTACCGCGCCTGCGCAGCGGACTGTGCCTGAGCCGCTCCGGCACTCACCACTCCGGCCAGCAGCAGGCCCGTAGAGGCGACGGCCGCCAGCCGGCCCATGGACGTCGGACGCATCCCTGATCCCCTTTCACTCAACGTAGTCACTCGACTACGCTCCGAAGATGGGCGGGGTCATACGGCCGATCCCCGCCGAGTGCCATGGGCACGACCTCGTCCAAGTCGGTCTCGCGGATGACGGGGGTGACGGTGCCGGTCTGGAGGCGGGACATGTCGAGCAGGTTGCCGACGAGGTGGTCGAGCCGGTCGGCGCCGCCCTCTATGGCCTGGAGCAGTTCCGTCCGGTCGGACCACTCCACGTCGTCGGAGCGCAGCGAGGACACGGCGGCCTTGATGCCGGCGAGCGGGGTGCGCAGGTCATGGCTGACGGCGGCGAGGAGCGCGGTCCTTATGTTGCCCTCGGCCAGTTCCTTGGCGCGGTCGGCCTCGCGCCGGAGGCGCTGGCGGGCCAGGACGACGGCGGCCTGGGCGGCGAACGCGGCCAGTACCCGGCGGTCGGAGGCCGGCAGCACGCGGCCGCGCAGGGACAGCGCCATGTGGTCGCCGACCGGTACGTCGACGTCCGCGTCCTCCGGATGCTCGGCGGGCCGACGTGGGCACCGAGTCCGCCGACCAGGTCTGCCGGCAGCTCCGTCGGGACCTGATCGTCGTCGAGACCGCGGCACTCCAGCGCCTCTACGACGATCACACCATCAGCGACACGACCCGACGGCGGCTACAGCGGGGGCTGGATCTGGAGGAGGCGCGGTTGGCGGACACGTAGGGGTTCGTGGTCATCTGCGGGTGAGTGGGGCCGATCGCGCCGTTCCTCGCGCCCCCCGGGCAGGTTGAAGCGGAACTCCGCCAGCCGGGGCCGTAGCCCCAGCGCTGCCAGGACCATCGCCGCGCACAGGAGCCCGCACGCCCACGGCAACAGGCCGTCCACCTCCGACCGGCCCTCCTCGACCGATGACGTGAAGTGGGCGCGGTTGATGTCCGCCACCTTGTCCAACGCGGACATCCACGCCCCGAAGTGCGCGTTGGACGTGTCGGGCTCCCACCCCGTCCAGAACTCCACCGCCTCCTGTTCCTTCCCGGCGGCCGGCAGGGCGCGGATCTTCCGGTCGTCCCGCTGGTAGACGGCGTACGTCTGGACCGTCTTCTCCGCCGCAGCCCGTTCGCCGGGGAAGGTGATGTTGTCCAGCTCGCGGCGGAAGTCGCCCGTGAAGCGCAGGTCATGGTGGTCGGTCTCGTACGCCTGCCAGGTGGCGGCCGGTTCCGAGTCGTACGTGGCCGGCGTGGCCCCCTTGAGCCGAGGCCGTCGCGGAGGGCTGGGGCAAGGCGCAGGCCGAGTCGCTGCGCAAGGCGCGTACGGACACGGTCGCGCTGCGTCTGCTGGACTGGTGCTCTCGGGCACGGACCCGCACGTCAGAGCACCGTCAGAAAGGGTTTCGTCGCGGTGAGGGTTCCGTCAGGGCGGTCGCGGGCTGGTCCTGGTGGGCGAGGGCGGCGAAGCAACGGTGTCCGCTTGTCCACTGGTCGGTGACGGTGAGGGCGAGGTCGGCGACGATCCGGTGGAGCGCCGGTCGTCCGAGCCGCGCCCAGGGAAAGGACGGACCGCCCTGGCGCCGGTGGTTCTCGAACCGGGCGGTGCAACGCTCTTCGACGTCATCGGGGTCGACCTCGACGACGAGGTTCCCGGTGGGGGCGATGAGGTCGGCGCAGCGGCGCAGCAGGCCATGAGGGTCGCCTCCGATGCCGATGTTGCCGTCGATGAGCAACACCGTCTGCCAGCGTCTCTCGGCCGGCAGCCGGTCGAAGACCGACCGGTGCAGCGCGAGCCCGCCCAGCGCGGTGGTCAGTGCGACGGCGCGAGGCGTGATGTCGACTCCGAGGGCGAAGACTCCCCGGCTCAGAAGCGCTCTGCACATACGGCCCGGACCGCAGCCGATGTCGAGGACTGGGCCGGCACAGCGTTCCAGCACGGTCGTGTCGGCGGCTGTGGGCCGTTCGTGCCAGCGGTGTACCGGCATCCAGATGCGGCGCCCGTCGTCCAGCCGTAGGTACACCGGGTCCCGGCCGGGTCGCAGAGCGAGGGCGTAGGGGTCCTCGTCGGGGTCCTCCTCGGCGTCGTACAGGTCGTCCTCGTCCGTTGTCACAGTGCCGTGCCCGGTCCGGCAGGGGGTCGGCTCGCGTCGTCGCCGGGCCGGCGCATGCGGCGCAGTCGCGCGGCGAAGGCGACCGCGGAGGCCGCGAAGAGCACGCCGGTGATCGCCAGCCAGCGGCCGAGGTAGACACTGTCGGACAGGCCGGTGTCACCGGGGTAGGGCTCCGCCAGACGGAGGACGAGGGGGAACCAGACCAGCAGGAGCAGACCGGACAGGAAAGCGGGAACCCGCAGGTGGTTGATCCACCGCACCGTCGGTCCGTCGGCGGCGTCGGCTCGGTGCCGCAGTACGGAGAGGGCCGACAGGTCGGCCAGTGCGTACAGGGGCAGCAGGATGAGGTCGTGGAGGACGGCCGCGCCGACGAACCAGATCGCCACCTCCCAGGGCTGGACGGCGAACAGGCGCACCATGGCGTAGCCGGTCAGGGCGAACGAGGCGATCAGGACGAGCAGGTGCAGCGGTCCGGAGCCGTACCAGCGGACGAATCGTGCCATGGTCACGCCCTGAAGGTGAGCCGGTGAACCCACTTCGTGTTGTTCACACCGGGGTTGGCCGGGACGATGACGCGGGCCGGGTACCCGTGGTCGAGCGAGAGGTCCGCGCCGTTGACGCGGAGGGCGAGCAGCGCTCGCGGGTCGCGGATCTGGTTGCCGCGCAGCACCACCCTGGTGAAGGGGCCCGGCGGTTGGATCGACTGGACCAGGACACTCGCGGCGTCGGGCAGGCCGGCCAGGGCGGCGAGGTCGGACAGCCGTGGACCGCTCCAGTACTGGTCCTCGGTGGACCATCCCTCCACGCAGGCGATCGGCAGGGCGGCGGCGTGCTGGGGCATCGCCAGGAGCTGCTCGCGGGTGAGGATCCGCGGCGCTCCGCGTCCGTGCACCTCCAGTCGCCAGGTGGGGCCCACGAGCGCGGGGGTGATGCCGACCTTCGCCGCCGTCTTGTTGATCTGGAAGCCGTTCGGGCCGCTGCCCGGATCCCGGTTGTGCGGTGCGAGCAGTGCGGTGCCGCGCAGCCACCCGCCGATGCTCTGTCCGGCGGTCACGACGAGGAGGAGCAGCGATCCCGCGCCCACCATGCCGAGTGCGCCGCGGCGGGACATCGTCGGCGGGGCGGGGGCGGCCGCCACCAGGCCGTCGGGGTCGGGGGGTTCGGGCACGGTCTGGGCCAGGCCTGTGCGCAGTTCGGTCCTCAGGCTGCGCGAGCGCAGAGCCCGGGTCATCCGCCCGAGTCTCAGCCACGCGTGGACGACGAAGGCGGCGATGAACACCCAGGCGCCGTAGAAGTGCAGGCGGTAGAACGAGCCCGGGAAGACGTAGTAGAGCTGGATGTTCAGGATTCCGGTCACGAACTCGAAGATGACGCCGCCGACCAGCATGAGCAGGGACAGCCGTTCCAGGCCGTGGGCGACGGAACGTACCGGCAGCCATGCGAACAGCTTCGGGATCACCGACCACAGCTTGGCCAGCAGCACCGGTACGAGGACCACTCCCAGCGTCACGTGGACACCCTGGAGCAGCCGGTAGAGCCAGTAGGGACGCGTGGGCCAGCTGAAGAGGTAGAAGCCCAGGACACCCTTGCCGGGTGTCTCGTCGTTGAGGGGGCTCAGGTCGGGGTTGTAGGCGGCGTAGGAGAGCAGCCCGGTGAGGAACAGCAGCGGAATGCCGATCAGGAGGATCAGGCCGAATGCCGAGGTCAGCCAGGGCCCGCGGATCGGACTGCGCCAGAATCCGGGGCGGAACGGTCCCGGGGGCGGGGGCATCTGACCGACGCGCCGCGCCGCCGTACGGGTACGGGCGGCCGCCGACGCCGTCGCAGCCGCCGCACCGGCCCGCACACGCCTCAGCCGCTCCCGTACGCGCCTGCCGTCCGGTCCCCGGCGCGCCGGCCCACCGCGTGGGGCCGAACCCGACGGCCGTCCGCCGCCTGCCGTCGGCATCCCGCTACCGGTGCTCGGGGTTTTCATAGTCGCGGCGGCAGCCGGCGTCCCAGGCGGTGCGCTGGTTGCCGTAGGCGGGAATGCCGCCGAGGTCCTTCAGCGCGCGGGCCAGGTGCAGCAGGTTCCAGGTCATGAAGGTGGTGTTGCGGTTGGTGAAGTCGTTCTCCGGGCCGCCCGAACCGGGATCGAGGTACGACGGTCCGGGGCCGGCCTCGCCGATCCAGCCGGCGTCCGCCTGCGGCGGGATCGTGTAGCCCAGGTGCTGGAGGCTGTAGAGGACGTTCATGGCGCAGTGCTTGACGCCGTCCTCGTTGCCGGTGATCAGGCAGCCGCCGACACGACCGTAATAGGCGTACTGACCCGCCTCGTTGAGCAGGCTGGAACAGGCGTACAGGCGTTCGATCACCCGCTTCATCACCGAGCTGTTGTCGCCCAGCCAGATCGGGCCGGCCAGCACGAGGATGTCGGCCGCCAGGACCTGCCGGTACAGGTCGGGCCAGGCGTCCCTCTCCCAGCCGTGCTCCCGCATGTCCGGCCACACCCCGGTGGCGATGTCATGATCCACGGCCCGGACGACGTCGACGTGCACGCCCTGCGCGTCCAGGATGGCGGTGCTCCGGTCGATCAGCCCCTCGGTGTTGCTCGTCTCCGGCGAGCGCTTCAAGGTGCAGTTGAACACCAGAGCACGCAGGTCGTCGTACCGAGCCGGCGGCGCGTCGGTAGCGGGCGACGAAGTAGTCACACAGTCCTCCCGGAGCCCTGCCGCCGCACGGTGCACGGCGACTCGTCCACTGTGGCCAGCCTCGATGTCGGCCGCGGCAGCCGCCACCGCAAGGCCTCCGAATGGTTCCGGCGGTGCTGCGGGATCCGGCGTTTTCCGGAAGAAGTCGCGGGCCGCTGTCGATCCGGCCTCGTCCCGTTCGACGTCATGATGTGCGGCGCCTCGCCGCACGGTGACGCGACCCGACCTGACGAGGTAACACGTGGAACAACTGCTGAAAGTCATGAACTTCAACGTCTCGAGTGACGGTGTCGGTGCCGGTGAGCACCAGAGTCTCGAGCGGCCGTTCGGCCTCGACCACCCCGAGCGGCTGTTCGCCTGGGCCGGGGCCACGGCGAGCTGGCCCATGCGCACGGATCCCGGCGGGAGCCGGGGCCTCGACGACTACTTCACGCGGGACTTCGCGCGCAACATCGGTGCCGAGATCATGGGTCGCAACAAGTTCGGGCCCCAGCGCGGTCCCTGGCAGGACCACGAATGGCACGGCTGGTGGGGGGAGCAGCCCCCGTTTCGCACACCGGTGTTCGTCATGACCCACCACGAGCGCCCGTCGTTCACGCTCTCCGACACCACGTTCCACTTCGTCGACGGCGACCCGGCCACCGTCCTGGAGCGCGCGCGGGAAGCGGCGCAGGGCAAGGACGTCCGACTCGGGGGTGGGGTCGCCACCGTCCGGCAGTTCCTCGACGCCGACCTCGTCGACACCCTGCATGTGGCGGTCTCACCGGTCAGCCTCGGGTCCGGACTCCGGCTGTGGGAGTCCCCCGACGAGCTGCTCGACCGGTTCCATCTGGAGCTCGTGCCCAGCCCGAGCGGCGTGACGCACCACCTGTTCTGGCGAAGGTGAGGTCAGGGCCACCCGGGCCGACGTGCGGCGTGGACGCCTCCTATTCGGGGCGGCCGTCGGAGAGCCACTGGGCGAGGCCGCGCAGGCCGACCGCCCACCGTCCGAGGTCGGTGACCTCGGCGTGCTCGGTGACGACGGTGAGCAACTCGGCCACGGCCTCGTCCGGCCGACGGGCCTCGTTGAGGGTCAGGGCGCGGAAGACGCGTACGGAGTCGGAGTCGGGGAACTCCCTGCGGGCCCGGTCCAGCACCGCCAGCGACTCGTCCAGCTCGCCCAGCCACCTCAGGGTGCTGGCGTACTGGCACAGGCACCGGCGCAGGACGTCACCGTCGAGGCCGAGGGCGAGCGCCCGCTCGTAGTAGCCGCGCGCGGTCTCCTCCTGTCCCGCGGTGTCGTAGGCGCCGCCCACCTCGTACACGAGGACCGGGTGGTCGGGGTGCTCGGCGAGCAGCGCCTGGAAGTAGGCGATCGTCGGCGCCATGTTCGCCCGGTCGCGCCGGTCGTGGCCACGCTGGATCGCCTCGGCCAGTTCGGGTGTCACTTCGGTCGTCACTGCTGTGCCCCCACGCCTGCGAGTCTGAAGATCGACTCACCCTAGCGGAGCCCCGCCCGCGGTGACCGTCGCCGTCGTCGCCACCGTCGTCGCCACTGTCGTCGCCACCGCTGTCGCCGTTGTCGTCGTCACCGTCACCGTCGCCCGGTCAGTGCGCCGCGCGGTAGCGGTGCTCGGGGCGTCCGGTGGCTCCGTAGCGCAGTTCGAGCCGGACCATGCCCTCCTTGACCAGGTAGGAGAGATAGCGCTGGGCCGTGGCGCGGGAGACGCCGGTGCGTTCGGCGGCTTCCGCGGCCGACAGCGCGTCGTGCGCGGCGCGCAGGGTCTGGTGCAGCAGGGCGAGGGTCGGCGCGGAGTGGCCCTTGGCGGGGACGCGGGGCACCGCGGGCGGGCGGGCCGCGCTGAACAGGGCGTCCACGTCGGCCTGGTCGGTCTCCGGCACCGCCCCGAGGGCGTCCATCCGGTGCTGGAGCTCGCGGTAGGCGGTGAGCCGTTCGGCGAGGTCGGGCGCGCCGAAGGGTTTGACCAGGTAGCCGACGGCGCCGAGTTTCATCGCGATCCGCACCGAGGTGATGTCCCGGTCGGCGGTGATCATGATGGCGTCGGGGCGGTTCCCGCCCTCGTCCCCGCTCAGCCGGCGCAGCACGTCGAGTCCGCTGCCGTCCGGCAGGAAGATGTCGAGGAGCAGCAGGTCCGGGCGGAGGTCGTGCACCGCGTCCAGCGCCGCGCCCACGGTCGCCGCCTGTCCCACCACCTCGAAGCCCTTGACGCGGGACGCGTAGTCGCAGTGGATGCGGCTGACCCGGAAGTCGTCGTCCACCACCAGGGTCCGGATCACCAGCGGTCACCTCCCATGCTGCCGTCCGGCGCGCCGACCGGCACCGGCCCGGCCGTCGTGAGGAGGGCGTCCGGTGGGGCCGGGGCGATGCCGGGCACGGGCAGGGTCACGGTGAAGACCGCACCCGGCCCCTCGCTGACCGTGATCGTGCCGCCGTGCCGCTGCACCAGCCGGTGGACGAGCGCGAGGCCGAGCCCGCGCCGCGCGGTGCCCCGGTCCGGGCGGGTCGACCAGCCGTCCTCGAAGATCGACTCGATGGCGCCCGGCGGGATGCCGGGCCCGGTGTCGGCCACCTCCACCCGTACCGCGTCGACGGCCTCGATCAAGGCCAGCCGCACCTCGGGGCCACCCGGCCGTGCCGGGGCGGACGCCGTCGCGGATGCGTCGATCGCGTTGTCCAGCAGGTTGCCGACGATGGTCAGCAGCCGGCGCAGATGCGGCGGGTCCTCGCCGAGGGCGGAGTCGTCGCTGAGGACGATCCGCACCCCGCGTTCCGCGGCCACCGTGGTCTTGGCGACGATCAGGCCCACGAGCAGCGGGTTGCCGATGCGTTCCCGTACGGATTCGGCGAGCGCCTGCTCGGCGCCGGCCGTCTCGACGGCGAACTCGTAGGCGGCCTCGTGGTCGCCGATGTCCAGCAGCCCGGCCATCGTGTGCATCCGGTTGGTGAACTCGTGCTGCTGGGCGCGCAGCGCGTCGGTGAGCCCGCGCACGGAATCCAGTTCGCGCAGCAGCCCGATGAGCTCGGTGCGGTCGCGCACGGTGACCACGGCGCCCAGTTCACGGCCGTGCAGGGCCACCGGCATCCGGTTGACGACGAGGCAGTGGTCGTCGGTGAGGACGCTGATGTCGCTGCCCGCCACGGTGCCGTCCAGGGCACGGCGCAGCCGCCCGTCCGGCAGTACCTCCGCCAGCGTGCTGCCGAGCGCGGTGCCGAGGCCGAGAAGGTCGCGGGCCTCGTCGTTGACCACCGTGATCCGGCCGTCGGGGTCGAAGGCGACGACGCCCTCGCGGATGCCGTGCAGCATCGCCTCCCGGTCCTGGAGCAACCCGGCGATCTCCTCCAGTTCCAGTCCGAACGTCGTCCGCTTGAGCCGCCTGGCCAGCAGGAACGCGGCCGCCGAGCCGAGCGCGACGGCGATGGCGCTGTACAGGCCGAAGGTGGGCAGCTCGCGCCACAGCTCGCCCAGCACATGGTGCTCGGTGATGCCCGCGGACACCTCGCCGACCAGCTTGCCGTCGGGCCCGTACAGCGGGGCCTTCCCGTTGGCGGAGCGTCCGAGCCCGCCCGGGTCGGTGCCGACGTGCGACCGGCCGTCCAGGACCACGATCGGATCACCCGTCGCCACGCCGATCAGCGCCGGGTCGGGGTGGGAGTGGCGGATGCCGTGCAGGTCGAGCACGACGACGTACGACGCGCGGGAGGCAAGGCGAATCCTTTCGGCCACCCGCTGCACCACATCGCCGCCGCCCCCGCGCCCCATGGCCTGCCGGATCTGCGGGTCGGCGGCCGTGGTCCGCGCGATGGCCAGGGCCCGCTGCTCGTAGGCGCGGTCGAGCTCACCCCGCTGGGCGAAGGCGAACAGCACGAAGCCGATCAGCCCGGTCAGCGCCAGGATGACCAGGTGGTTGGCCAGGATCCGCGCGGAGAGCCGTCCCTTCCCGCCACGGCCGACCGGGATACGGACGGGTTTCACCAGTGTCCCTCGTGTCTCTCGCCTGTCGTAGGACTGCCGGGCCGGCTCCTGCGCCGTACCCGTGGTGGCGTGATTGTGCCCCCGACATCGGCCTTCTGCCCACCCCCGGTCCACTGAGCAGAACGAGCAGAAGTCCGGCTAACACGGCTAACGCGGGATACGGAGGAAACAGCGACGTAACACCCGGCGGCCCCTAGCGTCTGCCTTCCTCGACCCCCGAGGTCCGACCCCCGAGGTCAGGAAGGAGACAGCCGCAGATGGCTTCACGCAACGATGCCGCGGTGAGCCCGGTCGCCGAGAAGAGCGGCCAGGACAGCGCGCGAGTCGAGATTTCAGGGCTCACCAAACGATTTCTGACCCCCGCGGGTGAGGTGTTCACGGCACTCCAGGACGTTTCGTTCACGGTGGAGCCGGGCCAGTTCTGCGCGGTGGTGGGCCCGACCGGCTGTGGCAAGTCGACGACGCTGGGCATGGTGTCCGGGCTCGACCGGCCCAGCGAGGGCTCGGTCAGGGTCGGCGGCCGTGAGGTGGACGGCGTCACCGACGGCGTCAGCTTCATGTTCCAGGCCGACGCGCTGCTGCCCTGGAAGACCGTGCTCGGCAACGTCCTGATGGGCCCCGTCTTCCGCGGCGTGCCCAAGCGACAGGCACAGGCGTCGGCACGCGACTGGCTGCGGCGGGTGGGCCTCACCGGGTTCGAGGACCGCTACCCGCACCAGCTCTCCGGCGGGATGCGCAAGCGCGTGGCGATGGCCGCGGCGCTGATCAACGAACCCCGGATCCTGATCATGGACGAGCCGTTCGGCGCCCTGGACGTGCAGACCAAGGCGATCATGTCGACCGAGCTGCTCGGTCTGTGGGAGCAGATCCGGCCGTCGGTCATCTTCATCACCCACGACCTCGACGAGGCCGTGGCGCTCGCCGACCGGGTCGTCGTCATGACGTCCAGCCCCGGGTCGGTCAAGGCGGTCTTCGACATCGACCTGCCCCGCCCGCGCGGCTCGGTCCAGGAGATCCGCTTCCAGCCCCGCTTCATCGAACTTCAGCACCAGATCTGGGACTCGCTGCGCGAGGAGGTGGAGCGCGCCTACGCACGCACCGCAGGAGGTACGGCATGAGCACGGCGTCCGCAGTTTCCCCCGCCTCCGTCAAGGACGGCGCACAGCTTTCGGCGGCCGCCGCCGCCAGACGCGCTCGCCGGCGTCGCGTCGCCCTGGTGTGGGCCGGCCGCGTCGGACTCGCGGTCCTCGTCATCGGCGGCTGGCAGGCGTTCACCACCTGGGGGATCGTCGACCCGTTCTTCTTCGGGCAGCCCTCGGGCATCGCCAAGCGGCTTGTCGACCTCTTCCGGCACGGCACCGAGTTCGGCTCCTTCTACGCGAACATCTGGACGACGATCCAGGAGGCGTTGGCCGGCTTCGCCGTCGGGGCCGTCACCGGCGTGGTCTTCGGGATCGCGCTGGGGCAGAGCCGCTTCCTCGCCGACGTCCTCGGCCCCTACATCAAGATGGTCAACGCGATCCCGCGGATCGTCCTCGGCTCGATCTTCATCGTCGCGTTCGGCATCGGGGTGCTGCCGAAGATCCTGCTCGCCGCGGTGCTGGTGTTCTTCATCGTCTTCTTCAACGCCTTCCAGGGCGTGCGCGAGGTCGACCGCAACATCCTCGCCAACGCCAGGGTGCTCGGCGCCTCCCAGTCGCAGATCATCCGGCACGTCACCGTGCCCTCCGCGCTCACCTGGATCATCGCCAGCCTGCACAGCGCCTTCGGCTTCGCCATCGTCGGCGCGTTGGTCGGCGAGGTGCTGGGCGCCCAGAGCGGCCTCGGTCTGGTCATCAAGACCGCGCAGAACAACTTCGACCCCAACGGCGTGTTCGCGACGATGCTCGTCATCTCGGTCATCGTGCTCGGCGCCGAGTGGGTGATCGGCAAGCTGGAGCACCGGCTGCTGTCCTGGCGGCCGCCGGCCCCCTCCGAGGCGTCCAACGCGCTCTGACGCGACCCGCCGCTCCCTCTTCCCCGCTCTTCCCCGCTCTTCCCTGTTCGACCTCAGCAAAGGAATGTGGCCAGCCATGTCCAGACGACCCGTCGCAGTCGCCGCGTCCGTCCTCACCGTTCTCGCCCTCGGCGCGGTCAGCGCCTGCTCCGGCACTTCGGGCAGCAGCTCCGCAAGCAGCGGCTCGGGCGGCACACCGACCGTGAAGCTCATGGTCGGCGGCATCGACAAGCAGATCTACCTGCCCTACCAGCTCGCCCAGAACCTCGGCTTCTACAAGAAGTACGGCGTCGACGTCCAGCTGAGCACCGAGCAGGACGGCGGTGTCGGCGCCGAGGAGGCCATGGCCTCGGGGCAGGTCGACATGGCCGGCGCCTGGTACAAC
The DNA here is from genome assembly GCF_040703965.1 of Streptomyces sp. NPDC006655. Taxonomy (NCBI): domain Bacteria; kingdom Bacillati; phylum Actinomycetota; class Actinomycetes; order Kitasatosporales; family Streptomycetaceae; genus Streptomyces; species Streptomyces sp. NPDC006655. The sequence continues at coordinate 99,656 of NZ_JBEYJU010000008.1, forward strand.
CACACGATCGAGTTCCAGGCGAAGGGCAAGGCGGTCGAGGACGTCGTCCAGCTGTCCGGCGCGCCGGGCGAGCGGGAGATGTGCACCAAGAAGTCGGGCGTCACCTCGGGCGCCGACTTCAAGGGCAAGACCCTCGGCGTCACCGACCTGGGCTCGGGCACCGACACGCTCACCCAGTTCCTGGCCGCCAAGAAGGGCGTCAAGACCAGCCAGTTCCACCGCATCGGGGTCGGGGCGGGCTCCACCGCCATCGCCGCCCTGCAGAACGGCAAGGTCGACTGTGTGATGACGACACAGCCGACGGTAGCCGCGATCCAGAAGAAGGGTGTCGGCACCTCCGCGATCGACCTGGCCACCACCCAGGGCGCCACGGCGGCCATGGGCGGTGCCTACCCCGCGGCCAGTGTGCTCGCCCGCACCGACTGGGTGGACGCGCACAAGGACACGGTGCAGAAGGTCGTCGACGCGCTCGTCGCCACCATGCACTGGATCAACACGCACAGCGCGGCCGACATAGCGAACAAGCTGCCGGCGTCGTTCGTGTCGAACCAGCTGGTGACCAAGGCCGACTACATCACCGCCCTGACCGAGGACAAGGGCCAGTTCCTCCCCGACGGCATCATGCCGGCCGGCGGCCCGAAGACCTCGCTTGCCACGGAACAGCTCGTCGGCAACGTGAAGGGCTCGGTGGACCTCGGCAAGACGTTCACCAACGACTTCGCCGTCCAGGCCAACAAGACGGAGGGCTTCAAGACCACCACGACCCCGGCAGGGCCGACCGGCTGACCCCCGCGGAACCGGGGCCGCTCGGGTGACATCCACCGGAGCGGCCCCGGAAGCGTGCTCAGCGCATGTCCGTGAGGAGGGTGCGCAGTTCGGCCTCCTGACGGGCCGACGGCATCGGCGGGTTCGGGTGGTCGATGCCGAAGGTCTTCAGGACCTGGTCCATCTGGGCGTCGAGGAACGTCCAGCCGGTGTTGTCCAGCGGCTGCAACGTGGCCTGGTCGGCGTCCCAGAGGTCGCGCAGCGACTGAGCGGCCGCGTGGGCCCCGGTCGCGTTCCCCGACTGCGCGTCCTTGAGCGAGGTCGAGGCGAGTGCCTTCAGCGCGGCGACCTTCGTGGCCGGGAACTTCTTCACGGCCTGGCCCGGGGCGAGGTGAACGGTGGAGGTGGCGTCGGTCTCCGGCGCCGGTCCGACGTGCGGCTGACCGTGCGCCCAGCCCAGCAGGGCCACGGTGGCGACCGCGAGGACGCCGAAGCCCGCCAGCCCGACGCGCTCCCGCCGGGGGTCGGTGGTGGTCCCCGGGGTGTGCGTGGCGTCGTAGGTCTCGGTCACGTCGGAGCGGGTCACCGTCAGGTAGACGACGGTCGCCAGGATCAGGCCGAGGAAGATCAGGCTGGTGGTGAAGGTGCCCAGCGCGAGGCCGGTCGGCTCGCCCGGCGCGGCGACCTTCGGGGAGGCGAGCCAGTCGCCGATGTTGGCGCCCAGCGGGCGGGTCAGGATGTAGGCGAGCCAGAAGGACAGCACGGGGTTCGCGCCGAACTTCCACAGCAGCGTGATCGCCGCGATGAGGCCGAGCGGCAGGAGGACCGAGACTCCGGGGCTCCAGCCGGTGAGCTCCAGGGTCCAGTCGCCGGTCGCGGTGCCGAGGGCGAAGGTGACGAGCACGGTGAGCCAGTAGAAAGACTCACGCGGCAGCGTGTTGACCGAGTGGATCGAGAGGGTGCGCTCGCGCAGCCACCACGCGCTGAACACCACGGCGAGCAGCACCGAGAACACCACGGTGCTGATCCACAGCGGCACGTTGAGCTGGTCGGTCAGGATGTCGGTGTACAGCGTGCCCGTGACACTGACGACGACCACGGTCAGCCAGTACGGGAAGGGTACGTACCGCTTCAGCCGCATCTGGACGGCCAGGACCACGACGAACACCGCGGTGAAGATCCAGGCCGTGTTCACCAGGCCGACGCCCAGTTTCATGTTGATCCAGTCGGCGAAACTCTCACCGACGGTCGTGCACAGGATCTTGATCACCCAGAACCAGACGGTGACCTCGGGAACCTTGTTCAGCATCAGCCGCCCGCTGCGGTGCGTGCGGGCTTCGCTCGTCGTTGTCATGCGCCGAGGCTGGCTCGCCCAACCTGCACACAACCTGACTACGCGGCCGCCTCCGGCGTGGGGAAGGTCACCTCGACGCGACCGTGACCAGCCGCGATCGCGCGGACCGCCACTCCGGCGGAAGCGGCGAGCCGCTTGACCACGGCCAGCCCAAGGCCGTGCCCGTCGCCGCTGGTCACGCCCGCCTCGAAGACCCGGTCGACCTCCGCCGGGTCGAACCCCGGGCCGTCGTCGAGGACGTCGATCACGACCCCCTGGGGCTGCACGCGCCCCGTGACCCAGACGCGCGAGCTCGCGTGCCGCAGGCCGTTCTCCAGCAGGGGTGACAACACGGCCACGACGAGTTCCGTGGCCACGGCGACGTCGACGTCGGCCGGGATGGCGAGTTCGATGGACCGACCGGCGACGGCCTGTCGCGCCGCCGCCCGGAGATCGCAGCGGGTACCGCCGTCGATCCGGGTCCGGGCGGCACCGAGGATCGTGGTGATCGCCGTGTTCAGGCGGTCGACCTCGGTCAGCACGGTCCGAGGTGGCACCTGGTGGCCGGAGAGCTGCGCCAGCTGTGCCTCGCCCCGCAGGGCCGTCAGGGGCGTCCGCAGCTCGTGGGCGATCTCGTCGGTGAGCCGGCGCTCGTCCGCGAGCGCGTTGTCCACGCGGTCGAGCAGGCGGTCGAGCGTTCGGCCGAGCTCCCCGAATTCGTCCCGGGGCACACCGAGGTCGAAGCGGCGCCCGGGTTCGTGCTCGCCCCAGTCGTCGGCGAGCGCGGCCATGTCGTGGACCACCCGCAACGCGCGGCCCACCACGAGGCGCGCGACGACGGCGGCGAGCAGGATCGCGATGCCGCCCAGGATGAGCGACATCGTCAGGCTGCGCTGCTCCGACGTCTCGTACGGTGTCAGATCGACCCGCACGACCACCATGACGTGGTGGCCTTCCTGACGGATCGGCTGGGCGTACAGCAGGTCACTGCCGACCGTGGTGGTCCGGGACCGTCCGGAGCCGACCAGCGCGTCGACGCGGTCGCGGACGCCGGCGGGCACGAGTCCGTCGATGAGGCGCCCGTCGGCGTACACCCACGAGACGGTGTCCAGTGCTTCGTTGCCGCCCTCGATCAGCACGACGCGGCCACCGCGGACGGCCACGTTCGCCGCCGCCGCTTCCGCACGGGTGTGCGCCAGGGCGTGCGCATCGGCGTCGGTCACCCGGCTCAGCAACACGTGGGAGACCACCACCAGGACCGCGACCACCGCTGTCGCGATCAGGACCGCGAGCGCGACGACCCTCCCCCGGAAGCCCGTCACTCCCATCGGTAGCCCACCCCGCGGACCGTCGCCAGGCGGTCGGCGACGCCCAGCGCACCGAGTTTGGTCCGCAGCCGGCGCACGAAGGAGTCCAGGGTGTTGTCGCTGACCTGCGCGCCGTGCGGCCACCCCGCGGCGACGAGGGCGTGGCGGCGCACCGCGTCACCCTGCGCGGCGATGAGCCTGCCCAGCAGCCGGAACTCGGTCGGCGTCAGGCTCTCGCTCGTCGAACCGTAGGTCACGACGTGTTTCGCGGGGTCGAGCACGACGCCCCTCGCCGGAGTGGTCGCGGTCGTCCTGCGCAGCAGGGCGCGGACCCGCACCAGCAGCTCCGGGATGTCGAACGGTTTCGTCATGTAGTCGTCGGCTCCCGCCTCGAACCCCCCTACCTTGTGGTGCATGCCGTCCAGCGCGGTGAGCATCAGCACCGGGGCGTCGACGCCGCGCGAGCGCAGCGCCAGGCAGACGTCGCGGCCGTCGGCGTCCGGGAGCCCCAGGTCCAGGACGACCAGGTGCGGGACCGGATCGAGCCGGCGCAGCAGGCTGTCCGCGGTGGCGGCGACGGCGACCGTGTGGCCGTCGTGCTCCAGCGCACGCTTGAGGACGTCACGGACCGCCGCGTCGTCCTCGCACACCACGATGAAAGCCACGGGCAGACCCTAACGGCGGACGCGTGCCGGCGCCGATGTGGTGCTCGTCGGCCCGGGTGAGGGTGAGGTGGTGCCGCCGGTCCCTCCGGTCGTGCCGCCGAACAGGCCGCCGCCGGTGCCGCCGGTGGTTCCCGTCGTGTCGGTCGGGCTCGGGCTGACGCAGTGCTTCCCGTGCCCGTGGCACGGTGCGGTGGTGGGAGTCGGGGTGGCCGGCACGGTCGGGGTGGCCGGGGGTGTGCTCGGGGCCACGGTGGCGGAGGGCGTGGGCGAGGGTGCGCCGTACTCGTCCGTGGACTGGCCGAGCGCGGGTGCGGGCGGGAACTGCTGGACGGGTTGTCCCTGGAGGGCGGCGGTCATGTAACCGGTCCACACCTCGGTGGGCATGTCGGCGCCGAAGACCTTGGCGTAGCCGCCGACGCCCTGCATGGACTGGAGGCCGGCGTTCTTCGGGTCCTCCTTGAACATGCTCACGGCCGTGGTCAGCTGCGGGGTGTAGCCGATGAACCAGGCCGACTTGTAGTCGTCGGTGGTACCCGTCTTGCCGGCCGCCGGGCGGCCCAGGGCCTGGGCGTTGGTGCCGGTGCCGTTCTTGACGACGTCCCGCAGGACGTCGGTGACGGTGTCGGCGGTCGAGGCGGGCATGGCCATGGTGCCCTTGGGCTTGTCGAAGCCGGGCAGCTGCCGGCCGTCGGCGACGACCTTGGTCACCGAGTACGGCTCGTGCTGGACGCCGCCGTCGTCGAAGGTGGCGTACGCGTCCGCCATGCGTATCGCCGACGGGGTGGACGTACCGATGTAGAAGCCCGGGGTGTCGTACTGCAGGCTCGTGCGCAGGAGCCCGGCCTTCAGGGCCTCGCCCTCCACGGCGTCGTAGCCGACGTACTCGCCGAGCTGGACGTACGGGGTGTTGACCGACTGCTCCATCGCCTTGCGCAGGGTGATGTAGCCCCACTTCGTGGTGACGTCGTTGCGCTGGTGCAGGAGCCCCGTGGGGTCCTTCGCGTCCGGCAGCTCCTGGCCCTGCTGGTTCTTGATGGTGATGCCGTCGTCACCGTCGAACTTCGAGTCCGGGGTGATGGGCGAGGCCGGCTGCCCGGGTGAGAGTACGGCGCCGTGATCGAGAGCGGCGGCCAGGTCGAGGGGTTTGAAGGTGGAGCCGACCGGGACGCCGGCCGCGTCGGCGTTGTCCGTCCAGTGCCCCTTGTTCCAGCCGGGCCCTCCGTACAGCGCGACGAGTGCGCCGCTGGACGGATCGATCGACGCCGCGCCGACCTGGACGTCCTTGTCGGCCGTGCGGTGCCGCGGATCCAGATGCTTCCGCTCCATCGCCGTGACGGACGCCGACAGGGCGCTGACCTTCTTCTTGTCGAAGGTGGTGTAGATCTGGTAGCCGCCGTGGCCCAGCTGCTGGTCGGTGAGGGACGTGTGGGCCTCGACGTACTTCTCCGCGGCCTGCACCAGGTATCCGGTCTGCCCGGCCATGCCCGCCGACGGCGTGTACGGCTTCGGCGTCGGGAACCCCGCCGCCAGGTACTGCTGCTCCTGCGCCGCGGTGATCTTGTGGATCTTGGCCATCCGGTCCAGCACGTACTTCCAGCGGGCCGTGGCCTGGGCCTTGGCCTGCGGGTCGGTGTCGGCGTGCATCAGCACGCTCGGCTCGTTGACCGTGGCGGCGATGAAGGCCCCCTGGCTGACGGTCAGCTGGGAAGCGTGCACGTGGTAGTAGGTGCGGGCCGCGGCTTCGATCCCGTAGGCGTCCCGGCCGTAGTAGCAGGTGTTCAGGTACCCCTGCAGGATCTGCTGCTTGGACATCTGCCCGCCGATCTTCAGGGAGATCATGATCTCCCTGAGCTTGCGGGTGACCGACTGGTCCTGGCTGAGGTAGGTGTTCTTCACGAACTGCTGGGTGATGGTCGACCCCGACTGCACCTCACCGCCCGTGGCCATGTGGTAGACGGCGCGGAGCATGCCCTGCGTGTCGACGCCGGGATCGGTGTAGAAGGTGGCGTTCTCCGCGGCGAGGAAGTCCCACTGCACCAGCTTGGGAACCTGGGCGAGGTCGACGTTCTGCCGGTTGGTGGACCCCTGGGTGGTCATCACCGAGCCGTCCGACCAGTAGTAGGTGTTGCTCTGCGCCTGGGTGCTGGGGTTCGCGCCGGGGATGGTCGTCGTGGCGTAGGCGTAGCCGAACAGGCCCAGCAGGCCGGCTACGAACAGCAGGAAGGTGCCGGACACCAGTTTCCACGACGGCAGCCACCGCCGGAGGCCGCGTCGGCCGGCCCGCGGGTAGTCGATCAGGCCGCGTCGACGGGGGCGCCCGGCGTCCGCCTGCCGGGTACCGGCGGCTCGGCGGCCGCGCCCGTCCCGGGACTGCGCGGCCCGGCGCGCCGCGGCCCGGCCGCCGTGTTGCGTGCCGTCGGGGCCGGGCGGTACGGCCCGCCCCGACGGTCGGCGCCGGTGTTCGCTCATTCTCGCCACTCCTCGGTCAGCGCCCGTCCCCGTCGGCGCCGGGAGGCAGCCCACGGAGTGCGCTCTTGACCTGCCGGGGCGCGCTCGCACCCCGGGCAGCTCCTACATGTTGTAAGACTAAGGTGCGCGGGTGCCGGGCAGGCAGCCGCCCCCTCGACCGCGGGCGCGGGGCCGCGCCGTCTCCGGGGGCTCCGCGCCCCACGCCCGCGGGCCAGGACGCCGAGCGCGAGCGCCGCGACGAGCGAGACGGCACCGCCCAGGACCAGGGTGAAGCGGGCTCCGAGCGTATCGGACACCAGGCCGACCAGCGGAGCGCCGACGGGGGTGCCGCCGAGGAGGACGAGGAAGTAGACGGACAGGACGCGGCCGCGCAGCGGTGGGTCGGCGTGCAGCTGGACCAGCGCGTTGGCGGTGGTGGTCACGGTCACCGCGGCGTATCCGGTGAGGAACAGCAGAAGCAGGAACGAGCCGTAGTCCGGCATGAGACCCTGCGCGATCTCCAGTGCGCCGAAGCCGATCGCGGTGGAGGCCAGACGGCGCCGGGTGGGGGGCTTGCCGTGGTGGGCCCGGTGCAGCGCGCCGAGCAGGCCGCCCAGGGCGTAGGCGGCGGAGAGCCAGCCGAAGGAGGCGGCACCCGTGTGGAACACCGTGACGGCGACGAGCGAGATGGTGACCTGGAAGTTGAGGCCGAAGGTGCCGACGAAGGCGACGAGTCCGATCGGGAGGAGCAGGTCCGGGGTGGTGGCGATGTGGCGGAGCGCCTCGCTCACCCGGGTGGGGCCCGGTCGGGCGCGGGCCGGGGCGTCCGGCGCGTCGGTACGGATGGTGACCAGGCCGTGGAGGACGGCCAGGTACGAGACGGTGTTCAGGAGGAACACCGGGCCGGTGCCGAGGGCCGCCACGGCCAGGCCGGCGAGGGCCGGGCCGACGGCGCGGGCCACGTTGAACTGGGCGGCGTTCAGGCTGACGGCGCCGGCCGTGTGCTCCCGGGAGACGAGTTCGCCGATGTAGGCGTTGCGGGCGGGACCGTCCAGGGCGGTGGCGGCGCCGAGGGCGAGGGCCAGCGCGTAGAGGGACGGCAGGTTCACCGCTCCGGTGACCGTGAGCAGTCCCAGCAGGAGCGACTGGGCGGCCATCGCCGTCTGGGTCAGGAGCAGGGTCCGCCGCCTGGGGTACCGGTCGGCCAGCACGCCTCCGGTCAGGCCCAGCAGGGTCCCGGGCAGGAACTGCAGCGCGGTCACGGTGCCGACCGCGCTGCCGCTGTTGCCGGTGGTGTGCAGGACGAGCAGGTCCTGGGCGGCACGCTGCATCCACGTGCCGATGTTGGAGACCAGCTGTCCGAGCAGGTAGCGCCGGAAGGCGCGGACGGCGAGCGCGTGCGTCGCCGGCGGGCGGACGACGGCACTCATGACGTCCGACGGGCGCGAGCGTCACCCGCGACGGGCGCGCCGGCGTCGTCGAGGTGGTGGAAGGTCGGGTGCGGGTGCATGAGGAACGCGTGGTGGGAGATGTTCCACGCGTAGGCGCCGGCCATGGCGAAGGCGACCCGGTCGCCGACGCGCAGCCGTTCGGTCATGATCCGGCTCGCCAGGACGTCCTTGGGCGTGCAGAGCTGTCCGACCAGCGTCACCGGCTCGTCCCGGACCTCCGGACGGTTCCAGGGCCGCGGCCAGGTGTCCCGGGGGATCACCTCGAAGGGCTGGTCGTGCTGTTTCGCGGCCGGGGTGCGCAGGTGGTGGGTGCCTCCGCGCAGGACGGCGAACGCGTGCCCCCGGCTGAACTTGAGATCCAGGACTTCGGTGACGTACCACCCGCAGTACGCCGTGACCGAGCGGCCGGGCTCGATCCGCAGGGTGAGGTCGGGGTGGCGGGCGAGGATCCGGCGCAGTCCGGCGCCCAGGGCGGGCCAGTCGAACACCCTGGGCGGGTGCGTGTAGTCGACGCCCATGCCGCCGCCGACGTTGACTTCGCGCAGCTCGACTCCGCGCTCGCGGGCCCAGCTCCCGGCCCAGGCGAGGATCTCGTCGACGAGCAGGAGCTGGGGCCGGGCCCGGAGGCCGCTGGCGAGGTGGAGGTGGAGGCCGCGCAACCGGACGCCCGGGACCGCCCGCATCACCTCCAGGCAGCGGTCCAGCTGGACGGGATCCATGCCGAACGGACCGCCGCCCATGGCCAGGGCGACCGGGCCCACGTCGACGGGCAGGTTGACGCGCAGCAGGACGTCCACGGTCCGGTCGCCCAGCAGGGTGGTCAGCAGGCGGAGCTCGTGTTCGCTCTCGATGTGCAGGCGCCCGACGCCCGCGTCCAGCGCCCGGGTCAGTTCCTGCGGGGTCTTGCCGGGACCGCCGAAGGCGATCGGCGCACCCGGGACGACGGCGCGGACGTGGTCCAGCTCGCCGCCGGAGGCCACCTCGAAGCCGTGGACGTGCGCGGCGAGGGTGCGCAGGATCCGGGGGTCGGAGTTGGCCTTGGCCGCGTAGAGCAGCTCGACGCGGTCCGGCAGTGCGGCCCGGATCGCGCGCACGTGGTCGCGCAGGCCGGGCAGGTCGTAGACGTAGGCGGGCAGGTCGTCGTCGGGCAGGGCGGCGACGAGGTCGTACGTCTCGGGCCTCACCGGACCACCTCGCGGGGGAAGTCCGCGCCGAGCGGGCTGGGCAGGGGCACGTAGCCGGCGTGCCGGTCGGCCTTGCGGGACCAGCGCAGCAGCAGGTTGGCCTTGGCCGGCAGCGGTACGCCGGACAGCAGGGCGCGCAGGCGCGGCGGTTCGGCGGCGGTGCGGGCGTACGCGGCGAGGTGGTCGCGGACCAGGCCCCACAGGGCGGGTTCCAGCGTCGGGTCGAGGTCGGCCAGGGCGCTGAGCAGCTCGGCGGTGTGGTTGACGAGGAGGCAGTAGGCGACCCGGTTCCAGCCGTGTTCGGGATCGTAGGTGAGGGGGCCGCGCACGTCGTCGGGGAGGTCCGCGAGGGCCTGCCGGTGACGGCCCGGCAGGAGCTTGGTGCCCTCCAGGTCGCGGAAGAACATCTGCGCGGGCGTGCCGTCGGCCCGGACGCCGACGACGACGTTCTGCAGGTGGGGTTCGAGGACGACGCCGTGTTCGAAGTAGGCGGCCAGGACCGGCGGCAGCAACAGCCCGAGGTACGCGTCCCACCAGGCCAGGACGTCGCCGTCGCCGCGGGCGAGCAGGTGGGAGACATGGGCCGCGCCGGTCGGGTACTCGTCCGCCACCGCGGCGGCGAGCAGGGGCGTGACCCCGGGACGCAGGTGAGGGCGCAGGCCGGAGCGGACGATGACGCCGAAGCCCTCCAGGAGGGCGGTGTCGCCGGCCGTGTCGAGGGTGCGGTAGCCGGGCTCGGCCAGCAGCGCGCAGCCCGGGAAGCGCTCGGTGAGCCGGGCGAAGACGGGCTGGAGCAGCCGGTTGAGGGCGACGGCCCCGGACAGCTCGTACCTCGCGTGCTTGCGGACGCAGTTGGTGAGGCGGACGTTGAGGCTGAACTTCAGGAACGTGTCGGCCTCCGGTGCGTACAGCGTCCGCACCGACGCGGTCGGCACCAGCTCCGGGCCGCCCGCGCCGGTGTCCACGACGTCTCCGGCGGCGAGCGCCTCGCGCAGCCGGTCGTGGTCCTTCAGCAGCCGGTACTGCCAGGGGTGCACGGGGAGTACGGCGAACTCCGGGCCGGCCACCGGGTGCAGCGCGTCCAGCGCGTACGGCTCGCCCTCCTCCCGTACGAGGTGACGGCGCACGGCCAGGTAGCGCAGGCGGAAGCGGGTGCCGGTCTCCGGGCCGTACGCCAGCCAGTCCGCCGGGTCGCCGGTACGGGCCTTGGGCGTGGGGTGGAAGCGGTGGCCGAACACCAGGGACTGCTCCGAGGCGACGTACGGGTCCGCGGGCGCGCAGGCCCCCGCCCGCTCCTCCAGGACGACGCGGATCGTCTCCCGGCTGTCCGCCACCTGATCCAGGAACTCCTCGTTGGCCAGGCCCGTGCGCTGTTCCAGTTCGTACTGGACGCTGGCGGCCAGCTCGCGCCAGTCCACGCTCACCCAGCCGTCTGCGTCGAGCCGCTGCACCGAGCCCCGGAAGCGATGCGCCCCGATCAGCGAGGTCCGGCGCAGCGCGGCGCGCAGCAGCAGGCCCCGGCGGGGCAGTCGGAGCAGGAGGTGGTCGTCGGCGACCGTCACCTGGTGCTCGGGGGCGGACACCTCGCGGATCAGACAGTTGAGCAGTGTGTGGGCCGTGACGAGGTCGGCCGTCCGGGACGGCTCGGCGGACGGGGCGGGGGCGGTGGTGGTGCGGTCGGTGTGAGGGGCGGGGGCGGTGGTGGCACGGTCGGTGCCGGGGGCGGGGGCGGTGGTGGTGCGGTCGGTGTGAGGGGCGGGGGCGGTGGTGGCACGGTCGGTGCCGGGGGCGGTGCCGGTGGTGGTGCGGTCGGTGTGAGGGGCG